>JACPNI010000050.1 GCA_016185555.1 Candidatus Woesearchaeota archaeon
CTTCAGCATAGCTACACCCCTGTTGAGTTGCATACTTAACAGAAAAATCTGCAAATTCCTTATATTCTTGCATAACCTCTAAGAAACAAATAGTGATTTAAATAACTTATGTAGAATGGTTTTAGTACAACCTTTTTTTCTAGACAGCGTTTTGCCAAGTTTATCCTTCCAACTCATTTCTTTCTACCAAAAAATAAACAAAGAACTAATATTGCAACTAAACCCCTATAACGAAAATTTTATTAACGGGCCATCTTTCTTAGAAATTGTGAAGAAAACGAAAAGTAAATTAAGCGAATACTGGGATAATCTTATCGCAGAGAGAATTCCTTTATATATCCATTTCAATAAAGTAGAAGAAGAAATAAAAGAGCATTTCACTTTTTTAAAATGGACGTTTAAAAGAATACTCTTACCAATAATCGTATTTTATGTGATTGTGGGAATTTTCTTAAGAACAAATGTTCTCGGTTCACTGGTTATTGCTCTTCTTATATTTTTGTATAGCAATTTTCTCCCCGATATTGATTTCCTGATGAAAGAAGCAAAAAAGGAAGAGAGAGTATCAAAATGGTATGAAAAATACGCCCTATTATTCTTCGCCCCCATAGTAATATACTATATCCTCGATGGTAGGAAAAAACCCATCTACACCGAGAAAGGAAAATCATTCCATAATTTTAAAACCGCACTCATTTATGGGATATTTCTTTTTATTGTCGGTGCGATACTCTGGCAAGAAAGCATCAAGATGTTGGTTCTTCCATTTTTTGGAGTTCTCGGATTTAGCTTTCACTTAATGGTAGATGGAAGAATAAAAAATATCTTTCATAAACATTTCCAAAAAGAGAGTTTAAAGAGAAAAGGACCTATAATTTAGACAAAAAACTAAATCATATTTTGCTTATCTTTGGTGGTTGCGCTAGGGCCTGCAGAACTGGATTAAATCAAATTTCCCATAATTAAAATTATAAATATTCCTAATGTATTCAAAGCGTAGGATATAACAAAGAACATTTTTGCTGATATATTTGTTGAAGCAGCCAATAAAGAAACACCAATTTCATCAGGCAATGGAGAGGCTATTATAAATCCTGCTATCACTGCAACAAGATATTTTTTAAAAACAGCCGGGATCTTGTTATGGATATGGTTTAATACCCCCCCTTTGGATAATTTTTCAATCTCATCTGCAAATGAAGCCCTAACAAAAGTGAATATCAATAAATCACCAATTAATGCGCCAAATCCGGCAATAAACCCCGTTAAAAGAATATTCTGCTCTTTTGCTAATATTAACAAGATTGCTGTTGCGGGTGCTGCTGTAAATCCATAAGAAAAAAACACCCCCGTTAAAAATGTTCCAAAGTATCCTAACGACAAAAGTAAATCGTGAAGGGGCAAAAAAGTCCTTCCCTTGAACAGAACATAAGCAAATACAAAAGTTGATATTAACAGTATAAATTTCGGATATCTTAGTTTAGATAAAACTTTTTTCATTTAATAAAGAACCATGCAAACATCTATTTAAAGATTATACTTGAACTAAAACCCGCCAATTAAGTCAATTATAATTTTTCTTACTACTTTATTATCTGCTGCACCTTTTGTTCTTGCCATAACCTGCCCGATAATATAATTTAGTGCTTTTTCCCCGCCTTTTTTATAATCTTCAACAGCTTTTTGGTTTTCCTTGACTGCACTTTGGCATATTTTTCTAAGTTCTGCTTCATTCGACAAAACTTTAATTCCTTCTTTCTCTACATACTCTTTAACATTAAAGGGCTTTTCAATTAATTTCTCAAGGATTCTTTTCGCATTATCTTCGGTTACCTTCTTTGTTTCAACAAAATTAAGAAGCTCAATTAAATGTTTTTCATCAATTTCCAAATCTTTAAACTCTTTACTGTTATAATTTAATACCCTTAGCAACTCTCTTCTCAGCCATCTCGCAGCAAGTACAGGATTAACTTCCCTTGCAACTTTTTCAAATAAAACAGCTAATAAATGTTCTGAAGCTATTACTTCTGCATCTCTTTTATCTAATTTAAATTCAGAGATATACCTTTTAACCCTTTCATGCGCTAATTCTGGGATTTCTTTCTTAATGCTGTTAATTAAATCTTCACCAAGCTCAACCCTAACCAAATCAGTATCTGTAATATAACCATAATCTTCTTCGGTTTCTTTGCTTCTTAAGGCCAAAGTAATTCCTTTCTCAGTATCCCAAGCCCTTGTTTCAGGAACTACTTTCTTCTCTATTTTCTGTCTTTGAATTTCATAATTTAATGCCCTTTCAACCTCCTTGAATCCTGAAATGTTCTTTATCTCAACCCTCGTATAATCAGCTTCAGAAATCGATATATTAGCATCTACTTTAACTGTGCTTATATCTGGATCATAGACGCCTAAATAATTTACCACACCAATTAATTTTTTCAAAAACTCTCTTGCTTCTTCAGGACTTTCAATAACCGGCTTTGTAACAATCTCACATAGTGGCATTCCCGCCCTGTTGTAATCAACAAGTACATAGGCAGACTTGCCAAGCCCGTTAGGATGGACTAATGCTGCGGGATCTTCTTCAAGATGTATTCTTTTAATTTCAATTTTCTTATCACCAACAATAATGTAACCGTCAACACCCAAAGGCACTTCATATTGCGTGATTTGATAATTCTTACTCATATCAGGATAAAAGTAAGTTTTCCTTGAAAAGAGAACCTCGTTATTTAATGTACAATTAATTGCCAAGGCTAACTTCATTGCATGATGCAATGCTTTTCTGTTTAGGACTGGCTTGCTACCAGGATGACCAAGACAAGTAACACAACAAACACTATTTGGAAGATCATTATCCTTGGGGAGACGACACCCACAAAATAATTTGGTATTTAACTTATTCAGGTACAAATGGCATTCCAAACCTATTTTAATCATAAGAATTTCTTAGCTTATCCCATTATTAAAAAGTTTCTATTTGTAAAAAGTAAGAAAACTTAATAAAGAATAAAACTTAAAATAAAAATAATGAGGATAAAAATATTTATATTTTTAATTATTTTATTTTTTGTGGTAAATTATGTTTATGCTCTAGAAGGGTTAGTATTTACCACCTCTTTAAATAAACAGGAATATAAGACTGGAGATGGACTAATATGGAACTATAGGCTACAAAACAGAGATTATTTTTATACTAACGTATGTTTTTTTCTAGAAACTCAAAATAATGTATATGATATTACTCAACTTATAGTAGATAAAACAAACGAACAATATTGCCCCCACCAGAATTGTGTTAAATTAGACAATATAAGCATCGGAAGTATACCCCGAGCAATAGAAGGGACTATACTAAGATATGATTTTGCAGATTCATTTCCCGAAGGAGATTATAGTCTTATAACCCAATTAAGAAAAACTGAAGATAAGTGTTCAGAAAATGGGACTGTTGTTAATGTTATTGACAGTGAACTCTTTGCAAAAAGCATAAATCCTTTTAAATATACCTCTACAATAAATAATTGTGTCAAAAACTATTCTTGTGATTCTTACTTAATTTTTATTCCAATCCCGTCAAGTTGGACTAGTCAGGCTTTTTTTGAACAAAAAGCAAGCGATACTGCAATTTTTTTTAAAGATATTTCAAAATTTAGAGATAGAAAAATAGGATTCGTATATATTCCTATAGATTATGTTAATACTAGTTGTGATTTAGCAAAATTTGAAATTGAAATTGATACTGTTAAAGAACCTGAAAATTTCTTAAAACTAAAAAACTGTGCTGATAAATATACAAGATCCTTAGGTATCAGTTATGAAAGAGCAGTTGGGTTTTCTAACTTATATGGTTATAGAACTAGGGACAATCTTCTTCTCCTTGGTTTAGCATATTTGGATAATAAAAAAGTCGTTTGGGCAAGTAGGGGTAAAGGAATTGATATGCCGGGTCTTGTTTCTCATGAATTAGGGCATACCTATAATCTTTGCGATGAATATAGCTCTTTTGCATATACTGCCATGGATAGGGAACTTAAGCTAATTGGTGGTTGTAAAAATAAATTTCCATCACAATGTACTTCCGTAGAAGAAATATTTGGCTCTGCATGCAAAGGCAATACTCCCGCCTGTAGAGATTATAGTGGCAATCCGCCAATTAATGGGGTTTGTGAGGGTTTAGTCCATTATTCTGTAATGGGGCCAGCCCAGACAAGTGCATGTGGTTATGATAATACAGGGGGTTATGAAGCAGTAGGATCTATTGGACCTGCTAGTGAAAATTTATGTAACTAATAAAATGATGGAATTATGAAAAGATATAATAAAATCTCAATATTTGTAATTTTAGTTTTAATAGGTGTTCCGCTTATTTCAGCAACAGCGATCTGTGAATTTGATTTTCTTATTAATAAAAATGATACGATTGAATTAACGAAGGTTAATTCTTTTATAGGGAATGTTAAAGAAGAGGGACTTGTAAAATCAGATTATCGCCTTTTATTTAGAGATGTAAACCAGAATATAATTGATAAAATTAATCTCCCCATAACTTTTTATATTTTTGATAAACCAAATGCAAGTATAAATATAACTCCTTTATCCATAAGTATACCTTGTAATAGCAAATGGAATCGCGTTGAAATACTACACAATGATAAAAAAATATTTAGTTTACTAACTGGAGATTTGATATGCAACAAAGATAACAAATGCAATAATTATGAAACCTATTTAACTTGTCCAATTGATTGTCCTTCTGGATCAAAAGACGACTTGTGTGATATGGAATTAGACTCTATTTGTGATCCTGATTGTTTAGCTGAAAGGGATCCAGATTGTAAAAGCCCTATTGGGGAATTTTCGAAAAAGATAGTCATTGGAAAAATAGATTTTAAGAAAGAAATGGTCCTTAAAAAACAAAAAATAGATAGTAATTTGAGGTATGTAACCTTGCTTATTCTTATTTTATTAATCTTTGGATTTATTGTTTATGCCTTGAAAATAAGAAGAAAACCAAAGCTTTATTAATTTTTATTATTTTTTATCTAAAATGGCAATTGGCGGACAAGCAGTAATTAACGGTGTAATGATGTACAACAAGCCTTATATGGCTGTTGCAGTCAGAAGTCCAAAAGGCAATGTTATTATTAAAAGAGAAAAAATTAAGACAGTAAGTAAAAACTTCGAGAATATCATTATCTTAAGAGGGATAATTGGCTTAATAGATATGCTTATTATAGGCACAAAATCATTAAACTTTTCTGCATATTGTTCAATGGATGAAAAAGATAAAAAGAAAACCAAAGAAAACAATTTTGGCATTGCAATAACAATTATAATTTCTTTGGTATTAGCATTATTTATATTTAAGTTTATACCCCTAGCAATAGCGCAACTTCTCCTTAGTTATAAGATTATTGGATCGAGCTCTGCGTTTAATATAATTGAAGGAGCGGTAAAAATAGCGATATTTGGTTCGTATGTTTACTTGATTTCATTTATGCAAGACGTGTTTGTACTGTTTCAATATCATGGTGCAGAGCATAAAACAGTTAATTGCTATGAATCTGGAATGAAATTAACTGTTAATAATGTCAAGAAACACACAACACTGAATGAAAGATGTGGAACCAGTTTTATCTTAATGGTTCTGCTTTTAAGTGTGATAATATACAGCTTTATCCCCACCCAGCTAGGTCTTTTAGTCAAGTATTCTTACAGATTACTTTTACTTCCACTGATAACTGGAATCGCATATGAGTTAATAAAATTAAGCGCTAAATACAAGGAGAATTTGTTATTTAAGACAATAATATACCCAGGCTTAATGTTTCAAAAGATAACAACTAAAGAACCAAGCAATAAACAGATAGATGTTGCGATAAAAGCACTAACTTCTGTTTTATAGGAATTGTTTAACTATACCTGATATTGTTTTGATGTTAGTGCACCTACATCAGCTCTATCGACACGGCGATTTAGCTTCTTCTTGTAAGCAATTAGTTTTTAAAGTGGTATTACAGAAATACATAATCCATAAACTTTTTTATGCGTAGCTTTTGGTATTAAAAATTTTAACGTTGTCCATTTCTTAAGTCCAGCATCAAAAATCTTTGCCGAACTTATTCCCACTATATCGATTTCCTGTCCATGGTAATGAATTGTAGTTAAAATGATATCCCAATTTTTATCATGATATCTTTGCGGACCAAAAACAACATATTTTCTAACCAGCTTAGCAATTCTTAAAACATCAACATCAAGAACTGCGATATCGATATCAGCAAGCGCTCGTTTTGAACCATATAAATTTGCAGCAAAACCACCAAAAACCTCAAAGGGAATATGTCTATCGCGCAAAAGATTAACAACCCACTGAAACGTATTCTTAACGTTTTTCATTTATCTAGAATAATGAGGATATATTTATGAATTTATGGATATCGAAAAGAGGCTCTGTAAAGTTAATTAATGGTAACCTCTTCTAATTTTACATGAAAAGAGTGTGCTTTAACTTATATTATCAAAAAAAGAAAAACTTATAAAAGCCTCTTCTATAGAAGAAGTGTCATGTTTTGGTTTAAAATAGGAGGTGTTGTTGTATTTTTATTAATTATCTTATTAGCCACTTTTGTATATGGCCGTTTCCTTTCAAAGACAAGTGAAAACTACTTCAGAAGGGCCAGGAATGCACACAAAAAAGGAGAAGAATACTTTAAAATAGGTGAGTCAGAGCTTGCTGAAGAGTATTACGAACAAGCAAACCAGTATAGAAAAGATGCAGAGGAGCTAAAAAATGTGGTATGAAGCCTTAAATCTTAAGTCAAATCCATTTGATGATATTGGCTGGGAAGCAGAACTAATAGGTTATGATGATATCATAGAAGAGATATTTTATAGAATTGCTTCTGGGAGTATAGTTTACATAGAAGGAAGGGATGGTTTAGGGAAAAGTGCACTCCTTAAAAGAGCAATATCACAATTTAAGGGCATGGGCAAGATTGTTTACTTAAACGGAAATATTGTCAAAGATATAAACATCGAAGAAGTATTAGTTAACAGCAATGGGTTCTTTGGAAAATTACTTAAAAGAATGCCGGATGGCATTATTCTTTTACTTGATGATGTAAATTACCTGTCAAAGAAGAATTGTGAAAGACTGAAATATTTCTATGACCAGAATTATGTGAAATCTATAGTATTTACCGGTGATAGTTTTGAAAAGGCAAACTTCACTGAAAGCCTGAAAGAAAGGGTATCTAAAGTAATCCGGCTTAACGGCATAAATGAAGAGGATGTATTAGAATTAGTTGAATCGAGGATTGGAGATCGGGAAATTTTTGATAACCCTGAACTTGTTAAAGAAGTATGGCAGAAATCTGAGAGAAACTTTAAGAGATTTTTTAAGAACTGCGAAAGGCTTTGTCAGCATGCAATAGAATATAATGGCGGCAAAATAACTAAAAAAGAGATAATGGATATTCTCGGTAAAGAAGCCGATAATGGGAATAAAGAATCACATACAAAAAAAGTTGAGGTTATTGAACAGTATAAAAAAGAGATAAAAAAAATCAAAGAGAATATAGAAGCAAGAGAGACTAAAAGCGAGATTGAATTGGGGTTGCCTATGAAAAGTGAAAAAAAAGAAGTTGAATTAAAAAGTGTTGAGGATAGAAAAGAACCGCACGAACTGGTTTATGAGGACGTAGCGGAGAAATACTATTAAAATGGAACTTTGGTATAAGGATTTGGGGTTTTATAACAACCCATTCAGCATAAAACCTTTAGCATTTCATGACGAAATCATTGGGAATAATATAAGGGATGTAATCTCTAAAATAGAAAAAGGTAATGTTCTATTCATTGAAGGTGAATATGGTAATGGGAAAACTTCTGTGCTGAAGAGGATAGTAAGGGAATTTGGTGGAAGCAGGAGATTAGTATACTATAGTTGCAACAGGACAGATAAAAATATTGACTTTGATAACTTACTTACTGGCAGATACGGAATAATTGGAAGGCTATTTGGAATTAAACCAAAGGATATGATATTGCTGCTTGATGAAGCCCAGGAATTATCCTGTGAAGATTTAGATAGATTAAAGAGCTATTATAAAAAATATTTCTGGTCAATAGTTTTGGTAGGTTACAAATACAATAATCTGCAGGTCAATGGCTTTAAAGAGATTATTGGTGATAATATTTTAAGCCTGAGAAAGTTAAATGTTGATGAGGCAATAAGGCTGGTTAGGAGAAGAATCGGTACTCTAAATTTTCTTTCAGACAATATTATAAAGACGATATTTGAAAGATCCAAAATGAATCCCAGAAGACTGCTTAAAAACTGTGAGGAAGTTTGTAAATATGCATACAGCAAAGGGGCATCACAAGTAACAGCAGAACATATAGATAAAACACTACCTAACTGACTCTGCTTTCTTTCCTGCAGTAAACAGCTTCTTTTCTTCAAAATGATTTGCTGTAAACATTATCCCAACCGGTAATTTTTTACTAAACCCGGCATTAATACTTAAATGAGGCAATCCGGCAAGATTTGGACTAACAGTCAAAACGTCTATCATATAGTTCTGCATTATACTTAGTTTATTTATTTCAGAAAACTTTGGAGGCAATATCGGCACAGTAGGGCTTACTAAAACATCAAATTTTTTAAAGGCCTTTTTATATTCTTCAATAATTAATGTCCTAACCTTAAGTGCTTTCAAATAATAAGCATCCCTAAACCCGGCCATTCTTGCAAAAGTTCCAATTAAAATTCTTCTTTTTACCTCTTTACCAAAATTATTCGTTCTTACTTTTGTAAAATATTCATTGAAATTTCCTTCTAGCTCTTCTTCTGCACCATAACGCATACCACAATACTTAGCCAAGTTTGTGCTTGCTTCAGACGGCGCTATTATATAATAAGTTTGAATCCCATAATTCATAGAAACCGGTAAAGAAACATACTCGTAGTCGAATCCAAGATTATTAATAGTCTTTTCAATAACCTCTTTAACTTCTGGATCCACATTTAACGATTCTTTAATAATACCAACCCTTTTAATTTTATCATCCTTATGTAACCCTTCTTTTGATGATGTACTATCCTTTGAATCGTAACCACTTATAACATCGAACATCAATTCACAATCTTCTACTGTCTTTGCAATAGGCCCGATTTTATCAAGACTATTGCCATAGTCAATTATCCCATACCTTGAAACAGAACCATATGTTGGTGATAATCCCGAAACACCACAAAAAGCTGCTGGATTAACTATGCTGCCGCCAGTGCTCTCCCCCAAAGAAACATGAGGGAATTTAGTTATTGAAGAAAAACCGGCACAACCACCAGAACTGCCGCCGGTTGCTCTTTCTTTATCAAATGGATTTTTAGGAATTTTAAAACCAATCCCTGCATTGGTACTAAACCCACCAAAACCAAATTCATCCTGGGAGGTTTTACCTATTACTATTGCCCCCTCATCAATTGCCTTTTGTACAGCAGTTGCATTAAACAAAGGGACATAACCTTTCAGGATTTTACTTCCTGCAGAAGATTCAACACCCCTAACGCAAATAGAATCTTTAACTGAAATTGGTAAACCTGCTAATCTTCCTTTGAAACCTTTCTTTAATTTTTTATCCAATTCTTTAGCGCTCTTTAATGCATAATCTTTTGAGATAACATTAAAATAATTATACTCTTTGTTTATTTTCTCAGCCTCTTCCAAAATTCTATAAGTACTCTCTTCTATTGAAACTTTACCGCTTTTTGCTTCGTCTAGAAAACCCCTTACATTCATATTACTTTAGGCCCTTTAAAATAACCATCTTTTTTATGTTTTGCAGTAGATAATGCCTCTTCCTGGGTTAAACAATTTTCTATATTATCCTCACGCAGAATATTTTTAATATCTATTGGGTGGAAGCTTGGTCTAACGTTCTCTGTGTTAACTTTATCCAGTTTGGCAAAGGAATCTAATATATCTTTAAACTGACTAATGAATTCCTCAATCTCTTCTTCATTTAAACTAATCCTTGAATTATTTGCTACCTTCAATATCAATTCTCTATCAACTTTCATCAAGTTGTCAATCTCTAGCTTACTTTTAAGTTTTTCTAATTGGCCGGAACCTCTGTAGTATCAAAAAATTATTAGGTGGTGCAATATCTATTGATTTACATTATTATTTATTATACAAAGTTAGGTGCTTTATTTTTTCAATTAAGCTCTCAGCTTCTTGTTCTAACTCCTTAATACCTTTATCGTTTTTAATGATTATATGGGGGATTTTTAATTCTTGTAAATTATTAAGATCATTTCTTCTATAAAGCAATTCCATCTGCTCTTCTGGAACAAAATGTCTATCTTCATTTACAATTGCTGTTTCACGTCTTGCCATATTTCTTTCCAGACAAATTCCAAAGGAAGTATTTATATAAACTATTATTGAATCTTTCTTTACTTCATGAGAAAAGTTTTCAGAAATTGACCTCACTATATCCGGTCTTGCAAATTCTATAAAGAGTATTCTGCCAGGTTTTGATTCTTTTTTAATATCTTTATTCAACTCTTTTAATATTTTATCTAATATTTCTAGATTAGTTAGAATATACCCTTCGTCTGTTTTTTTACAGTTTTCCCATTTTTTAGTTCTCTCATCTTCTAAAAAAATATTCATAAGCTTTTGAAAATCATCAAGTTTTAAAACACCATTTATTCTTGAGTCTATCTTTTCCTTTATTTTCTTCTCCAAAATTTTATAAAGTGTAGATTTGCCACAGCCGGGTGTGCCCATTAAGAAGACATAAATACTTTTTTTCATCCTTATCAAAAAAGAATTCAATTATTTAATAAACCTTACTACTTATGTCGGTATGTAGGTTCATGATATTTTAACATCCCTGAACCCAGAAAGTAATTTTGGAACATTGCAACAATAAGAACAAGCGAAAACAGATTGATCCTTAATTATTGCATGTTCGCTTCTAAGTAGAACCTTACCATAAATTTTAATAGAAACTATCCGAGGATTGGAGCTTTAGTTAGCAGGCAACAGCATTATAAACCATATCAATAGCACATACGCCATGAAAATAACCACAGATGTCGATGGAGTACTTGCCAAATTTACAGAACAGTTTATTGATTTTATTAATGCTAGATATAAGTATGACTTAGATATATCCCAAATAACCCGTCTGAAATTTGAGGATATTCTCCACTTAGATTCAGGAAAAATATCCGAATATCTGATGGAATTTAAGGATTCTGGCGGGCATCTTAAGGTAGAGCCAATTGAAGGCTCAATTGAAGGAATAGAGAAACTATCAAAAAAACATGAGATTCACACGAAATTTCTCCAGATTTTCATATAGAAGATGATATTGACCACATAAGTCATGTTAAAGAACTGCCATTGACGATAGTAATGTATTCCCAGCCATGGAATGTAGGTTATTCTGATCCAAAAATTCTAAAAGCGAAGAACTGGGAAGAGATTGTAGATTATCTGGATTAGTTTTTCACAGAAACAGGACATTTTTCATCGCTATAATCACAGATAACACAACAGCTTCCTTTCTTGGCCTGTATTATATTTTTACAAGAATTACATTTGTAGAAAGGGATACACTTATTGTTAGGTATTCCTATTTTTTGCTTATTACCACATATAGGGCACCTGATGGTTATCTTCATAATCGGAAGTTATATCTTAAGCGCTTTCTTAATAGCATCTCGATCATATCCTATAATTATTTTCCCATTTATTTCAATAACTGGAACACCCATTTGGCCTGATTTTTTAATCATTTCATTAGCTGCCTTCTGATTTGCAGAAACATCTATATCCTCAAAATTAATTTTATTCTCTTTTAAAAATTCTTTTGTTAGCTTACAATAAGGACAAGACGGTGTGCTAAAAACTCTAACTTTATTCTTAGAAGCCTTTATTGATTTTTTCACTGCCATAAAAGATCACCTCTTATATCACTTAAGGATCAATAGTATATAAGATTTATGTTTGATAAGTAGCTAAACTCCTGCTGACTTATATTCTTCAGGGCTATTTTCGTCATCCGTAAACTTAGAACATTCTTTCTTCAATTCCCAATAATACCAGCATTTGTCTTTAAACAATTTATACTTATAGCAGTTCTGACATACTAAGCTCATGTTTAAAATTAAAAATAAGGGTTATTTAAATTTTATGGAAAAAACACCTCTTTTTTAGACGTTAATTAAATTTAACGTCTCTTCTTAGCTTTCTTCTTTGCTACCATTTTGGCAATCGCCTCCTATGAATTTAATCATATATGTTGATAATCACCTAGTGAGAAAATAACCAATATTACAATCTAAGATATCCAAAATTAATTGTTACCATTTGTATATTCTCTAATATATATTATACATAACATATATTTAAATCTTTTCATTATAAGATGAGGATTAATAAAACATAAAGCTCAATTAAACAACCCAGATAATAAATAATAATCTGTTATCATTTAATAGGAAAATAGTAGAAAGCAAATAAATTTATAAAGCTTAAAAAAAGAACAAATCAGAAAATATTTTGATGGAGGTGATTTTTAATGAACTTTGGAGGTCCAAGCACTTTCTTGAAAGTGGGCGGGATAGTATTAATCCTGCTTGGTTTGGTTGGATTCTTTGCGTTTAATACGCCAAATAGCGTATTCTGGTTAGACAGTGGCGAAAACTGGGCCCATCTGGTACTAGGTATTGTTGCACTAATTGCTGTATTTGCATTAGGTGAAGGCATGCAAAAAAATTTAGCAGTACTGGTTGGTCTACTCGGCCTGGTTACCGGAATATGGGGATTCTTCTTAGGTTCTGGTCCAGCGGGAAATTTCCTGGGGCTAGCAAATCTAGAAAACCCTGCAGATAATGTACTGCACCTTGTTGTTGGTGTATGGGCACTATGGTCAGCATTCGGTTCATCAGAATAAACCGATTTTTTTCTTTTTTATTTTTCAGAAAAGATTAAAAATAAGCATAATTAGTTCTTTTCATGGAAAGAATAATTAGGGCTCCAATATGCACTTTTGTTGGTCATGTTGATCATGGTAAGTCTAGTATACTGGATAAAATTAGAGGCACTGCAGTCACAAAATCAGAAGCTGGAGGGATAACTCAACAAATAAGCTCAAGCTTTATTTCTATAGCGGTAATAAAAAAAATATGCAGTGATCTACTTGGGTTGTTCAAAAAAGAATTAATAATACCGGGACTTTTATTGATTGACACCCCGGGACATGCTGCATTTTCTAACTTAAGAAAAAGGGGGGGTAATTTAGCAGATATAGCTATTGTTGTTATTGATATAAATGAAGGTATAATGCCGCAAACAAAAGAGGCTATTGAAATATTAAGGAATTATAAAACCCCTTTTTTAATAGCATTGAATAAAATTGATTTAATACCTGGATGGGATAGCAATACTGAAGTAGGTTTACTGAATAATCTTAATAGACAAAGTCAAAGCGCTATAAATTCCTTAGACTATAAATTATATGAAATTGTAGGCAAGTTATATGAATTATATGTTTTGAATAGCGAAAGATTTGATAGAGTGGAGGACTTTACAAAAAAAGTTGTTTTAATTCCTTGTTCTGCTAAAACCGGTGAAGGCATCCCCGAATTGCTAATGTTCATTGCTGGAATTTCACAAAAATATCTTGAAGACGCATTAAAGATTGAAGTAACAGGACCGGGAGAAGGAACTATTTTAGAAGTTAAGGAAGAAAAAGGTCTTGGGACTACTGTTGATGTTATAATCTATAATGGGACTATTCACGTTAATGATAATATAGTAATTGGAACTTTAGGCAACCCAATAGTTACTAAAATAAGATCAATATTCATTCCAGAAAAAGGAAGCTTAAAGGCGCTTAAAGAAATATCTGCTGCTGCCGGGGTTAAGGTTACAGCACAAGATATAAAGGATGCTATTGCTGGCATGCCACTGAAAGTAGCAAATAAAGATACAGACTCTGTAATTAATGAAATCAAAAAAGAAGTGTCAGAAGTTTTAATTGAAACAGATAAAGAAGGAGTTGTTGTTAAGGCAGACTCTCTTGGCTCTTTAGAGGCCCTTGTATATATGCTAAAAAATGAAGGCATTAAAATTAAGAAAGCGTCTATTGGGAGTATAAATAAAAAGGATATTTCAGATGCTTCTATTGAGATTAACCCCTTAAATAAAGTTATAATTGGATTTAATGTTGAATTGCTAGAAAATACAGACAAAATAAGAATAATAATTTCAAACATCATCTATCGGCTGATTGAAGATTTACAGAAATGGCAATCAGAAGAACAAAAAAGACTTGAATCAAAAGAATTAGAAACCCTTGTTCGTCCTTGTAAAATAAAAATTCTTCCTAATTGTATTTTCAGACAGAGCAATCCTGCTATTGTTGGTGTTGAGGTTCTTGGCGGGTTACTTAGAGTCGGCACTCCTGTAAGAAAAGAAAATGAAAGCTTAACAAATGTAAAAAGCATACAGCTTGAAAAAGAAAGTGTAAATGAAGCTAATCAGGGACAGCAGGTAGCAATATCCTTACCACACATAACTGTTGGCAGACAGATTACTGAAAATGATATACTTTATTCAGATATTCCTGAAGAAGATTTCAAAAGAATAAAAAACCTTAGGAAGAATCTAAATGATATGGAACTAACTATACTTAAGGAAATTGCTGAAATAAAAAGGAAAGACAATCCCGTGTGGGGAATTTAATTATTCTGATCTTAATGCATCTACAGGTTTTAATTTTGATGCCCTATAGGCGGGGATTATTCCAGATAACATACCAAGAATCGTGGAGAAAATTAATGTGAATATTATTAACTGTGGGTCTATTGAAGTTGTCATTGACTGACCACCTTGTACAAAACTAACCCCAAGTTTTGGTATTATTAATGATATACTTATGCCAAACATTATACCAAATAGCCCGCCAACAAGACCAACTAATCCAGAGTTAAACAAGAATATTAAAAGGATATCTGAATTTTTTGCTCCAACAGCCTTCATTATTCCTATATCTTTAGTTCTCTCTAAAACAGAAGTAAACATTGTATTTGCTATTCCAACAGCGCCCACAATTAAAGAGACAGCGGCAATCACACCAAGGAATAATGTAAACCCAGCAAGTATTGCAGATACCCTTTCTTGTATGGTTTTCATTGACAATACAGTGAAATCTTTTGTATCTGTATTAACGTGCCTTACAATCATTAACTTGTCTTCAATAATCTTTTCAACCTTATCTATTTCATCGCTATTCTTTACTTTAACTATAATAGAATCATAAACATTGTCTTTATTGTTTAGTGTTTTTCTTGCAGGATTAATAGGCATGAATATTTTCCTATCATCAAAACCAAAACCGCCACTTTTTTTAAGCACACCGACAACTCTATAAGATTTGTCATTAACTACTAACTCCCTATTAATGCTAACTTTATTTTTAAATATTTCATTAGCGACAGAGTTTCCGATTACAACCACATTATCATCGCCAGGTCCTAAAAGTCTCCCGGTTTCTGCACTGGAAGTAGTTATT
>JACPNI010000040.1 GCA_016185555.1 Candidatus Woesearchaeota archaeon
CATAAGAGCCTCCAACTGCAACTAAATCAATATAGTTGTCATTATTTATATCAAAAACACCTGAAGCTGTTCCCCTATAAGGAGTTTGTGGAAGCTGAGAACTAAAAGCAGCATCAATATTAAAAGCTGTGCCATTATTTAATAAAACAAAGCTTTTGTCAACAACAAGATCATACTGATTTTCAGAACTAATGATAAATATCAAATCCAATCTGCCGTCATTATTAAAATCTGCAAAAATTGGCTGACCATCAATTCCAGTACTTGCTGTCCAATTTTCCCAAGAAGGACCCCAAATAAAGGTAGTACCTGTATTTATATAAATTTGAGGCACATCATAATCCAATATCAAATCCAAGTCACCATCATTATCTATGTCGCCTAATGCAAGGGTTAAATTTGTTTTATTAAGGTTTTTTTCAAATTCTAAGTTTTCTTTAAAGGTTGCTCCATTATTAGTATAAACCCTTACAATACCAGAATAAGGGTCGTCAGAAGAGGTACAACCAGGATCATAAGGATAACTGAACCCATCTCGTCTTTGTTGTTTACAATCATTAGAAATTATATCCAAATAGCCATTGTTATCAATATCACCATAAACTACAGTTTGAAAGTTTGCCGGGATTAGATTTTGCTCCCATCCTAAGCTTTCACTAAAAGGCGATATGACTTCTTTAGCATTGACAGTTAGGGGATATAATAGAATCTCGGATTTTTTATTATAAACTGTACAAAATGCATTTAAAAGGTAATTTCCATTTGCTAATTCAAAAGTAAATAGTTGTGGGATATAGGAATAAACACCCATAAGCTCTTCATGCTTCCTTGATGAATTTAATGTGCTATTTACAGCAATAGTGCAGTTTCCATCGTAATAAGAATTTCCATCTTGGGGGGACATGAGCGCTATTGCTACCCTAGAATTATATGTTGTAACCCTTGATGCAGGTATAGTTCTATTCCCACCCAAGACAACCCTTACCAAATATGTTAAACTCTGGAATTTTTGATTAGAGGTATTAGTGCAAGTAGCATTCCAGAAATAATCCCCCCGTAGTTAAATCAAATTGAAACTTAGTGCCAGATTTTGTTCGGTTTAAGGTGCTGTTTACAACAACTGTGCATTCTTGTGCATTAGTTGGAGGCCCTATAAACAAATTAATAGTTCCATTTGGTGTTAAGCTAATTGTTCCATTTGGAATAAGAGATAGCAGTGGGGGTATTGGATATTCTTGCGGTACAGCCATTGTTAAAAGATAAGTGTAGCTGTAATATTTATTATTAGACGTATCAGTACATGTGGCATTCCATAGATAATTTCCATTTGCTAAGTTTGTTATTACAAATGGGTTATAGACAATATTTGAAATTCCAACATATGAATATCTGGTATAATTCAAAGTGCTATTCATTATTATAGTACAATTTGAAATTGAAGCACTTACATTTTGATATTGTAGAGTTAATGCTGCTGTAGAATTAATTGTAATTATAGTCCCATTTGGTGTTAAAGATATAATATTGGGTATAAATTTTGAATAATTAACAATTATGATATAATTGGGAGTCCAGTAGGTTAAATTATAAATATTATCCCTACATGAGGCATTGATTAGATAATTTCCATTTGCTAAATCAAATACGTAGCTCGTCCAGAACTCAACTTTAGAAGGCATATTTAGTGTGCCATTTATAAAAGTAGTACAAACTTGAAAGGCAAAGGTGCTATTTGATGCAAATAAATTCAACCCAACAAGCGTACCGTTTGAAATCTTTGTTACATTAGGCATTAGTGTATAACCTGAACTCGGCCAACCCCTATCTCCAGAATATGACCCGCTGTAGAATATCGGTGAAGCAGAAGCATTAGGGATTACAAAGAATATCGGGGTTCCAAGCAATTTAAAGTACTCTCTAACTGTCATTTTATTGGTTATGCTTGTATTTCTTCTATTAAAGTAATCTGTACATGAAACATTCCAGAAATAATCACCATTTTCAACGTTTTTTAGTGTAATACTACTAACTAATGATGTAGAAGCTATAGGTACCCTATCACGAGCAATAAATGCCGAGGTTGCATTTAAAGTATTATTAATTGATACAGTACAATTTGTTACTAAAAGATCGGACAGCTTATAAAGCAGCATCATATCTGCAGCAGTGATAACAGTAAGATTATTGAGTACCAAATAAACCTGGGGTGCTTTTAGGTCTACATTTACAGTTCTTAATCCTGTTGTGGCTTTATTATTTGCTTTATCTATCACAGTTATATTATAATAATAAACCCCTTCGCTTAAAAGAGAATAATTTAAACCTTTAACTATGCTCGTAATACCCTCGGCTATAGGGTACACCTCTTGATATAGTACCGCGGTTGGTTCATTATTTATTAAGAATTGAGTTGAATCCAATATGTTGAAAGTTATATTAGCAAGATTTGTATCGCTTGTTATAGCCTCAAAGAAAAGATCTGAACTGATATTTGATAAATTAAGTAGTGTTTTATTTGTAAATGATATAGTTGGCAAGATGCTATCCAAAACTATTGTTCTTGTTTCTGTACTATTACTATTTGTAGCCTTATCAACCATGGTTAAATTATAATAATAAGCAGTATTAAGATTGGTTGGATAAAAGGTAAAATCATAAGTTGGTGTATAAAATGTTGTTTTATTTAAAATTGAGGTTGAATCAGCTATTATAACAGTAATATTTGCAAAATTCGTTTCGGTAAAGGCCCATTTTAAATAGACTTTATTTTGATTTGTATAAGAGTTATTTGGCTGTGTTTGAGATTCAAAATTTATCTGCGGTATCACTCTATCGAAAGTCATAAGCCTTGTTTCTGTATCATTACCTTCATTAGCTAGATCTATTATATTCACAGAATAAGAATACATTTTATTATAATTTCGTGGGGTATAATTAAAGTCATAAGTTGGTACATAGAAAGTAGTTTTATTCAATGTAATTGCATCTTCTTCTTTAATATAGACAGTAATATTTGCTAAATTGCGTTCTTCATATGTCCAATTGAAATAAAGCGTTTTTTCGTTAGTAAAATACCCGCTTGGAGGGGCCTGTGGTGCAAAACTTATTCTTGGTGGTATAAGGTCTAATTTTGGCGGAGGCTCTGTTGGTTGAGCTGCTTCTACTGCACCTTTAAGATTATCCTTAACAAAAAAAGTAGCAGAGACTATAGCTAATACTATAACTACAAGAGTAACTATATCAGCAACCCCTTTTTTATTGTACATATTATCCTTATTTTCAATAGCTTAATTAGTTTAAATATGTATTCTTAATAGGAATCAAGATTAATAAACCTTTAAAAGTCTTATTCTGCCTGTTCTAATTATGAAAAGATTAAGGTTTATTTTAGATGATAAAATAAGAAACTCAGCTCTTTGGATCGACTATATTTTATATTTGTTATTAAATCCATTTAAATTTAAGCAGTTTCCTAAAGAAGTTAGAAGAATTTTAGTTGTTGAATTACTAGAAATAGGGGATTTAATAGTTGCAACACCTGTAATCAGAACCTTAAAGGAAAACTACCCTAATTCTGAAATTGATGTTCTGGTTTTGCCTTCAATGACAGATGTAATTTCCGGCAATAAAAACATAAGCGAGATAATAAGTTATGATAATAATTTAATAAGTAAATTAAAACAAAAAGACTATGATTTAGGGATAATATTGCATCCAGGTTCTTTTAAAATTAGTTTAGCGTTATTTAATGGTAAAGTAAAATACAGAATTGGTTGCGTTAAAGCGGGAACATTTTATGGCAAGGGATTTTTCTTAAACAAAAAGATAAGACCAAATACAAAAATACAACATAAGGTAGAAGATAACCTGGATGTGATAAGATCGATAGTTAAAACCATAATTAAGAAACCAGAAATATTCACAGATAAGCTGGTTAAAAATAAAAATTATGTTGTAATACATCCAGGAGCCAAGTTCATAACACATAATTGGATTTCTGAAAGGTTTGCAGAGGTAGCTGATTACATTGCAAATAAGTATAAAAAAACCATAGTGTTTACAGGAAGCAAGAAGGATGACGCCTTAATTAAAAATATTCAGGGATTAATGAAGAATAAATCAATAAATTCTGTTGGAACCACAATAAAACAATTCTTTGCAATTATAAAAAATGCTGATTTAGTATTAAGTGTTGATACTGGCGCTATGCATGTTGCTGCAACCTTCAATAAACCAGTAATTGCGTTATTTGGCGCTGGAATCCCTGATGTATGGTACCCCTATACAGAAAAAAGAACTGTAATATTCAAAGACGATGTTTGTGTGAGTTGTTTAAAGGCCAAATGTACAAATAAGATAAACATGGAGTGCATGAAAGCAATAACTGTAAGTGACGTAATAAAAGAAGCTGATGAGTTTTTAAGATGAAAATTTTATTCATAACTCCATTTTTTTATCCTGTTGAAGGTGGGGTAGAAAGGCACGTTTATTATTTGGCAAAAGAGTTAATTAAAAGAGACCACGAAGTTGAGATTTTTACATCAAACTTATCAAGGACTGGAAGGATTGATGTTAAAGAAGAGGTTCATGAAGGTATAACTATTAAAAGATTTAATTCTTGGTTTAAGATTGGTGATTTTGCTTCTTTTTGGCCCGGTTTATTTAATGCGGTCAATAAAAGTGACGCTGATATTATTCATGTCCATTCTTATAGGCATCCTCATAATCTAAGTGTATTATTTACTAATAAACCTACACTGCTTACACTGCACTGGCCTAATTATCCAAAAGGCTTAAGGAAAGATTATTTGGATAAAATTATACCGGTATTTGATAAAAGTCTAGGCAAGTTTTTATTTGATCATTATAAAATTTTGTGTGCTGTTTCTCAACCTGAAATAGAATGGATAAAAAGCTTCGATATTAATGAAAATAAGATTAAATTAACACCTAATGGGATTCCTGAAGATTATCTTAAAAAAAGAAATGGTAAAGCATTCAGAAAGAAATACAAACTAAAACATGAATTGGTTATTCTCTCATTAGGAAGGTTGCATAAAAGCAAGGGGTTTGATCAAATAATTAATGTTGCTAATAATTTTATTGGTGTAAAATTCATTATTGCAGGTGAAGGAGAGTATAGAAAAGAGCTTGAAGATTTAATTAAAGAAAAGAAGGTTAATAATGTAATCCTTACTGGTACTTTAAGTGAAAAAGAAAAACTAGGAGCGTATGCAGCATGCGATGTTTTTTTGCATCCAAGCCATTATGAGGCATTTGGTATTGTTGTTCTGGAAGCAATGTCTCAAGGGAAACCAGTAATAGTTTCAGATCAAGGAGGTTTACCTTGGGTTGCTGGGGATGCAGGTTTAGTATTTAAGATTGATAATTCAGAAGATTTAAAAGAAAAGTTAATGAGCTTAGTTAAAGATACAAAGCTAAGAAGAAAACTTGGTTTAAAAGCTTATAGCAGAGCTAAAAAATTTACCTGGAATAAGATTGCAGAAAACCTGGAAAAAATATATAAAAGTACTATAAACGTCTGATAAAAAAATGAAAGATTACGTTTGGAAGTTTGATTGCAGGCATTTTGATGGTTACAAGCCATGCAAACCCTACTTTTCAGACAGGTCTACATGCGATAAATGCAATGGCCACTATGACCCAATAAAAGAAAGGATATTGTTGATTAAACTAGATGCTTTGGGTGATGTTCTTAGAACTACACCATTATCCTATGCTCTAAAGAAAAAATACCCAAACAGCTATTTAACGTGGCTCACAAAAGATACAAGTTCCCCAATATTAAAGAACAACCACTACATTGATAGGATATTAATCTATAAACCAGATATTAACAACCAGTTAACTGTTGAAAAATTTGACATCTTAATCAATTTAGACAAAAATATTGACATAGCTGCTTTAGCAACCTTACTGAATGCAGACAAAAAGCTTGGTTTCGGGCTGAATGGATATGGTAAGATTTACCCAATGAATGATGGTGCAAAAGACCACTATAATATCTGTTTGGATAACTTTGGTAAAGGTATTAGCAATACAAAAACGCATCAGGAAATGGCTTTTGAAACAGCAGAAATACCATATAACGGTGAAGAATACGTATTTGAACTGGGCAAAGAAGAATCAGAATTCGCCAATGATTTTTATAAAAAGCATATTAATAATGACCTAAAGATAGTTGGGATTAATCCGGGTGCAAGTTCAAGATACCCACATAAAAGATGGACAACCGAAGGTTATAGATCTCTGATAGAAAGAATATCAAATGAAATGAACGTTAATTTATTGCTTTTCGGGGGTTTAGAAGAAATAGAAACGAGCAAAATAATCAAATCTGGACTAGAAGACAAGCTGATTGATACGGGAAATAATAACAGTTTACTGGAGTTTGCCAGTTTGCTAAACCTTTGTAATATAGTAGTAACTGGTGATACGAGTGCAATGCATTTGGCTATAGCATTAAAAAAGAAAGTTGTAGCATTATTTGGGCCAACACGTCCTAACGAAATTGATTTGTATGGGCGTGGACAAAAAATAAGCGGCAAAGTAGAGTGCTTGGGGTGTTATGAGGTAATTCCATGCATAAAGGATGCAGCTAGCCTACCGAATTGTATGCAAACAATAAGCGTAGATGAAGTCTATAATACAATAAAATCATTATTATAACATGTTATCTATAATCATCACAGCCTGGGAAGAACCAAACTCTACAAAAGAATGCCTCGAAAGATTTCTCGAACAAAAAACTTCAGAAAAATATGAGGTCTGGGTTACTTGCCCTGACGAACCAACCAAGAAAGTTGTTATGGAATATAAAAAGAAATACCCGAATGTAATTAATTTTTTGCACCAGCCACGTGAGGTGGGAAAGAACAGCATATTAAATCTATTATTTGAAAAAGCCAGAGGCAACATCATAATCATGACAGATGGTGATGTATTTGTAGAAGAAGGCTGCATTAATGAAATATGCAAATGCTTTGATGACTCCAATGTTGGGGCTGTAAGCGGCAGGCCATTGCCAACAAACCCGAGAAATGATATGCTTGGCTATTGGAGCCATTTATTAACCTATGGCGCACATGAAATAAGAAAAAAACTATTTTCAGAAGGAAAATTTATCGAATGTTCGGGTTATGTATGGGCAATAAGAAGAGGTATAATTAAAGAAATGCCACTAGATGTTGCCGAAGATTCTATTACCCCTTATTTAATATGGAAAAAAGGTTATAAAATTGCTTATGCCCCAAATGCTATAGCATATACAAAATTTCCAACAAATATAAAAGATTGGATAAATCAAAAAATCAGAACAGCAAAGGCACATGAGAAGATAAATTTCTATATGAATGACGATAAGAAGATTAAAGTAAAGAGCTTTTCAAATGAGGCATTATATGGGTTAAAGCTGGCTTTTTCTTTTGCTAATAGCCCAAAAGAATTTTTTTGGACATTATTATTGCTTCCTTTCAGGCTCTATGTTTGGGTTATATATTTTTATGAAACAAAAATGCTAAAAACACATTATGGCGATATTTGGACAAGGGTAAAATCTACACGAGCATTGGATTAAACAGATGAAAGCAATAATATTGGCCGGGGGTAAGGGAGAAAGATTAAAGCCAATTACAGATTATATGCCAAAATCTTTAGTCCCTGTTAATAATAAACCAATAGTCCAATATGTTATTGAGTTGTTTAAGGATTATGGTATAAAAGATTTAATAATTGCTATTGGTTATTTAAAAGAAAGGATAAAAAATGACCTCAAAGATGGAAAAGAACTAGGTGTAAATATTTCTTATGTAGAAGAAAATGAGCCTTTGGGAACAGCTGGGCCCTTAAGATTACTTAAAAGTTCTTTAAAAGAAACATTCTATTGCAGCAATGGTGATGAGCTTAAGGATGTTAACTTGGAAGGCATGTTAAGTTTTCATAAAGAAAAGAAGGCGCTGATTACATTAGCATTAAAAAGATTAGATGACGTAACTGGCTATGGTATTGTAAAGGTTAATCCTGATAAAAGAGTTATTGAATTTATTGAAAAGCCTGAAAAAGCTGAATCCAATCTAATATCTGCTGGTCTTTATATAATTGAACCTGAAGTTATAGAAATGATACCTGAAGGTTTCTGCATGTTTGAAAAGAAAATATTCCCAGAGATAGTGAAACTAGGCAGGCTTTATGGCTATGAATTCAATGGTGATTTTTACACTATTGACAACTTTGAAAGGTATCTAAAAGTTTTAGATAAATTTTCCAAGGTTAAACCGAGTACTATTGGGATGTTATAGTATAGAAAAATATTTAATTAAATAAACAGATAAAAATGCATGGATGATATATTTGAAGCAGAAGATAAATCTAAGAAAAAAATTCATTTAACAAAAGAACGATGGAAACATATCCTAAAAGAGCATCCGGAATTATCAAATAAATCTGAGTCAATTAAAGCAATTATAACCAATCCAGAAATTACAAAGACTAGCAAATATGACAAAAATGTTAAATGGTATTATGCTTATGATAAAAATAGAAAATCTTCAGCAAAGTATATATTGGTTGCAGTAAAATATTTAAATGGTTCTGGCTTTATAATAACTGTATTTTATACAAAGAAGGTAGGAAGATGAAACTAACAGAAGATATGCAAATACATCATGATGAAGAGGGTGATTTTCTAGAGATTAGAATAGGCAAACCAACAAAGAGCTATTTTAACCAAATAGGGGATGATCTTTTTGAAAGAATAGACGAAAAAACTGGCAAAATTAAAGGATTTGCTATATTTAATTTTAAAAAAAGAACTGAACATCTGCATGATATTAATGTCTCCTTACCTTTAAAACTAGAAATTACTTCTTAAGCATAAAAAGTGACAACCAGAAATGGAGCTTACTAAGAAAGAAATAAAAGAAGCAAGAGAAAAGTTTAAAGCTGGTAAATTTATAAGCTTGGAAAAACTAAAAAAGTTAGCATAATCAATAAGAAGAAACATTAAAGATGACAAAACTAAATCTTGGATGCGGGCAGGATATTAAAGAAAGCAAAGAAGGATGGGTAAATGCAGATAAACTAAAGCTTAAAGGAGTAGATGTATGCTTTGATTTTAATAAAACACCATGGCCATTTACAGGTAATATGTTTGAAGAAATTTATACCTCACATGTATTAGAGCATCTTGATAATTTGCCAGAAGCAATGAAAGAAATTCATAGGATATGCAAGCCTAATGCTAAAATCACAATCAGGGTTCCTCATTTTTCCTGTGGTGTGAGCTACTGGGATCCTACACATAAAAGAACATTTAGCTACTTTACTTTTGACTACTTCAGGGAAGGTTGGTTTTATGACCTACCAAAGTTCAGGGTTGTTAAAAGAAAAATTAATTTCACAAGACAGAAGTTTACTTTTTTAAATTACATTCTTAACCCAATAATTAACCTAAGTCCATTGCTTTATGAAAGATTTTTCTGCTGGATTCTTCCTTCATCAGAATGCTTATTTGAATTAGAAGTAATAAA
>JACPNI010000038.1 GCA_016185555.1 Candidatus Woesearchaeota archaeon
TCTAAATAATTTCTCTTCATAGAAGCAATATTTAATTCATTTGATTTAGAATAAACATCATTTATTTCTGCATAGTCTTTCATTAATAGTTCAACTAGAGATTCAACATTCTCTTCATAAGTTTTCATATTTTTTAATAATGCAACTGCTTCTTTTTTTAGTCTATCTCTTTCCATGAAAGAAAATACCCATTGTAATCCAGATTCTGAACTTATTCCAATAGTTTCAAAATAGCCGCGGTTATCTCCAGGATTCTCTAGTGATGTTGTCCAATCAAAAAATTTATACTCTTCAGCTATTAAGTTTATTAAGTAGGATAAGGTTTCTGGCAGTTCTTTATTTTCAGGTATTCTAGTAAGATTCCATCCATTTTTCTTGCCAAAATCTTTAGCACTTCCTGACATTTTGGTTTCTACTGTAATATTAGAGGACAATGTCTTTAGGCAAGTATCTATCTGCTTTAAGTATTTTGCTTTCTCTTTGCCTACTAGTTCATGTACTTGAGGTTTCATATTAAAATAAAGAAAGCTATTGGGTTCTATTGATCTATAGTATAATGGGGTTTACTACTAATCTCTTCTAATCTTTGCTGAGTGTTTGCCCACTGTTTCTTTGCTTCATTTAGTTTTTCCATTGCTTCTTTTAGCTTTTCCTCTTTTGCACGCACTTCTTCGACATCATATGCAGGTTTTTGCAATAACCCGAATACCTCAATAGCAAGAGGAATTATCAAGTCTATATCCGCATTTAGAAGACGTCTTGATAATTCTGGAACTTCCAGTGCTGTCTTTTTCATCTCAGCAGCACCAATAGCAGTTACAGCTATTGCGGCTTGTATTTTAAATACTGGTATCATATCTTCTTTTAAATGTTTATATTTTATCGCAAGTTCATTTAAAAAATCAATAGAAGCATTCAATAATCTATCATTAACTTCTGAAGCAGCTATAGCACCTTTTGCAGATTGTACCCCCTCCGCTTTATCTAAAAGCTCTCTTCTAATCTCAGATAAAACGCCATCGGCACTTAGTTTACCATTACGAATGTCTTCTCTTATTTTTAATATCTCATCCATATCTCCGGCTATTTTCTTGACGTCTTCAAGGTTTCCACTAGCTTTGGCCGCATTTAATCTAGATTCGTATTCGTTATGTGTTTCAGTAACTTCTCTTAATTCATCCTCCAGTTTTTTTAATTCTTTTTCAGCTTCTGTAAGGTCAACACCCTCATGAATTCCACCCCTAAGACTCTCTATTAATCTTCTATCTAGGGTCTTTATGTGTTCTTGATTATTTATATGTAACCTTCGCGTTCTTTCTATTCCTGTAATTAATTTCTGTTCTTGTTCCCCAAGGATTTCTCCTATCTTATCGGCTAAAGTTTCAAGATTTTCTGCATTTCTTTTAATAGCATTTTCATATACTTTTGTAGCTTTTTCTTCTTTTCCAACAGCACTATAACCATAATAGCTCAAAGCATCCCCAAAAGTGAATATCCTTTTTCTACCCATCATATTTGTAAAATTAATATTTAATTTTCCATATTTTCTGGCTAAATTTGCACTATCTAATTGAATCCGAGCAATCTCAGCTAAAGCTTCAGCTTCGCCTTTATCAGGACCGGCATGATATGTAGGTTCTTTACTCAGTCTTTTTTTAGAACTATCAAATGTTTTTTTATCAAATGCTTCATAAGTTTTAGCGCTTGGTGTAGTATCTGTTTGTGGTACATTATATTTTTGTTTTAATCTTTCTAAGCCAGATAATGATTGTGTTTCTGTTGCCATTTTGTTATTCTCCATAATTTTTATTATTGCCGAGTAGTATACATATATATAAAGCTTTCTATGGCTAAAATTGTTCAATTGAATACATTTCTTTTATAGAAGATGCTATATCCTTGATCATTCCACTTGGCAACATATAGTTTTTAATTGGCATTACTTTGGTATTTGGGCCTGCAGCAGAACCTATTTTTCTTATGTTGTTCTCTGTAGTCTCATTGCCGTCAATTAAAAAAATCCTAAAAAGTATGTGAGGATAATCCCGGAATTTTCTTGCTATCTTGATGCATTCTTCAACAGGGTTTCCTGATGGGTGTGTTGGCTCCCCGTCTGTAATTAGGTAAGCTAAAGATAAACCGCTGTCTTTTAGTGTGTCTATAAGCCATTGCAATGCAAGGTCAGTTCTTGTACCGCCATGGGGTGATACTGATTTTATTAAATCTGTTGTTGTTATTTGCGATATTGTATCACTATAATTTGTTAATAAAACTTTATTTTTAGAGTTTAACTGGCGCATAAGGGAATGTGTAGCCAGTGTAGTTTTTTGGCCAATTTCGAATCTTTTGTTTCCTTCCATACTGCCGCTGGTATCAAATGTTATAGCAGAATCCAGGCATGACATCACTTTCAGTTTTGATTCTGGTTTTCCAGTAATCAAAAAGGGGAATTGCGGTACCCTATACCCCTTTGTTCTAGAATAAATAGTTGAATCTATCCAGTCTACATCTGACAGCTCTGATAAATCCTCTATCTCATCAAAATAAGCTATCAGTCCTTCATAGTCTGATTTTGTTCTTTGCATAAAACCCAACTTTCCTTCTTTGTCTTCAATTTCCCTTACGATCTCTTCAAGAAATATATCTTCCAGCTTGTGGGTTAATGCAGTATCATCAAACCTTAGTTTACCGGAGTCAGCTTTTTTGATAAATGGTGAATTGAGAATTTTTTTTGCTAGTTCCTGTCTAATTAACTCTTCTGGACCTTGTGATGTAATTTTTTTCTCAGCCTCTTTCTTGTCTTGAATCTCTTTTTGTATTTTTCCTCCATACTCCTGTTTTACTTGTTGCTCTGCTTCTCCCTTCTTATGAACAGAAGTTTCATAATCCTCTTCTGCTTTTTGTTCATGTTGGTTAAAGGTTTCAATCTCATCTACCCGGGAATCTAGGTCTTTTTTGGCTTCTTTAAGCTCCTCAAGCTCTTTTGTCAAAACAATTGCTTTCTCAGCTTCTTCCTTTATTTTTACTGCATAGCCCTTGATAAGAACGTCCACTTCTCTTTTGTACGAAGTGGGTTTTAAGACTTTCAGCATAGAAATCTTGAATCTTTTGCCAAATCTTATACCCAAATACCTGTTTACAATATCCCTGAATGATTGCTCTCGTTCATAACGTTCTGTAAAAGTTTCAATGTATCTCTCTAAAGGTATTGTTTGGTGGCTTGCTTTAGAGGCTTCTTCAGGTACATATGTTTTTTCGTCGTTCATTTTTTGTAGTAACCAAGAGTTATAAAGTACAAGAATTTTTGAAGAATAGTTGACTTTGCTTTTTTTGTTTTATCCAGGTCTTTCAGTGATTCTGCTTGTTTAATCTTTTTTGTCTCGTCCAGAACAGTTAAATCCAGGCTTGCTGTTTCTTCCTGGGCATCTGGTGGTTTTTCTAATACAACTGATTGATGAATTGTTAGTATGTTTTCAAGCTGTTCTTTTCCACCAAGATCTTTTAGCTTTGATTTTATCCTGGATCGCATTTCTTCTAGGCGTGCTTGGGCAGCATTATAGTTTGCTAACTTTTCCCTCCCTTCTTGATTAAGGGCATTTAGTCTTTCTTCATTATACTTAACCTCTGTGCCGATTGTTTCGTTAATTTTTCCTAATCCATCTTTTATTCCATTTTCATATTCTTCTAATTTGCCACTGGTTTTGGTTTCCAAACTTTCTAAAGCCTGCTCTTTTTGGAATCTAACGTTATCTTCAATCTGGCTCTTTAAAGCCGCGATTATTCTGGTATTATGTAAAATAGAATTAACAGCACTATCGGCAGAACCTTCTTGTCGCCATGTGTCCAGCATTATCCTTTCTAGCTCAACCCTGACAACCTCAAAATTAATTGGGGGCATTCTGAATAATGCACAGTCACTGCCTTTATAATCGTCAAGTGTTTTCATTTTGTTATTAGAATGGAAGGAAAGAACTACTTTGGTAAGGGCAGTTCGCACTTAGACCTTTCTCTGCATTTCATAAGATAATCCATAAATTCAAAAAGTTGTTTTTCATTAAAAATTTTAAACTTTGGCTGCTCCTTAAACAAATAATTCATAAAGGGGTATTTTATTTTTGCCTTTTGCATTCTTTCACTTTTTGGATTATCATATGCTTCTTTAATCCTATTGTATGCTTCTTTTATACTCGTATTATCGCCTTCTTTGATTTTATTATAAGAAACTAGTTCAGTAATAAAATTGTCTCCCAGTTCTTTTACCTGTGTTTTATCTGTAGCAATATCCTTATAGACATTGCACCACCAGGTAGACTCTTCTTCTTCCAGTATTTTCGGGAATTCTGAAGCTACCCAGTCTCTTATTTCTTTTCTTGCAGCAATATCATTCTCATTAGTTTCTTCCTGAATCCTCGCACATAAAGCAAACTGTATGCCGGCGATTGCGTATTCAGCACTAACTGTTTCTGGTGTTTTTTCATAGAAAATTTGATCTATCATTAATCTCGCTCTTGATGCGCCCAATGCATCTATTTTAGCTCTATTACTACCGGAAATACGATTCTTGCCTGCACCGCTATATCCTTCTCTTAATTTTATAAATAACATATCAATTGACCTTTCAATTGTAACTGCCATAGGAACATTTTTTAGTTCTAATGGCTGTTCATAATTAGTGTCTGTGATTTGAACCTGGTTTTTTGTTCCGAATTCCTTATGGTAGGCTTTTCTTGTGATAGCATAGCTTATATCAGGATCTACTGGATACCTAATTGGGATTAATAACATCCTATCATTAATCGCGGCATCAAAAGGGGTTGGATCATTTGAAGACCCAAGTACAATTGAATTAGCCGGGTAATTCCACCTTAGTTGATCTGGTTTTATTCTCTTATCCTCCAACATGTCCAAAAAATTCTCTAATGTTGTTTTTCTTAATCTTGACATTTCGCTTAAATGCAGTATTCCATTATTTGTTCTGTTTAAACTCCCTGCATGATAACCTTCCGGGTCGAATTCACTTTCCCTGTTTTCTGTAGTTGTTCCGTCTAATTTTGGGACCTTGAATCCTGCCAGATGTATTCTTTTCAATTCCCCGGTTCCCTGGACAAACTCTATCCCCATACCATCCCCATATCTAGCAACTGTAACCTTAACTTTTTTAGGATCTGGCTTTACAAAATACCCAGTTTTTTTAAAATCCGGGTGATATTTTATCATGCATTCAGGACATGCTTTTACAACATTAAAAAAATCTTCATCAAACAGACTAGAAGGATTACACTGGACTTGACAGTCTTCTACTTTAAAAATTACTCCCTGGTGCTTTGCTATTGTGATAATGTCTTCAATAAGCATTGTTTTTCCTGTTCCAGGATCGCCATAAAAAATCATGTCTCTTTCAATTAATAAGCCTGTAATTACATCTTCTCCCGTACTGGGTTCTATTACAGTTTTTGGAAAGAATTCTAATAGTGTTTGTTTTTTAACAGCATCTTCTTTAGAAACAGGTTCAATCTGCCCCAGACTTGAAACCTCTAACTTGCCATACAAATCTTTTACTGAAACTTCCAGGTCTCTTTTTTTTGATTTTTCAGTATTATTCCCTTCATTTAATCTCAAGATTATGGTTTGCTTTTTTGGTTTGTATTGAATTAATGTGCCTGTTGTTCCTTTTGATAGTTTAACTTCAGTATTATTTCCATCTTTAACTCCGTATCCTTTAAAGTCATCAGAAAATTTTACTTTATGGCCGAGTTCTTCATCACAGACTACACCCGAGGCAATATCTTTAATTTCAATTTCAGTTCCAGAAAGTTCTAGTTCTAAGGCCCCGGGGGCAGTCCACCAACCATAACCCTCGTCGCATAAACCATTAAGGTTATGCCCCTTAGGAATTTTTTTATTAAACTTTATCCCTAAGCGCCCATCACTATCAGATACAGTTGCAATGACACCTTCTAAACCGCTAAGATCATTATCTTCAAATGAGCCTATGCCTCTTACCTTCATACCGGGCTTAGCTTTACGTGATATCTCATATCGATCAGATATATATTTGGGTTCTGTAATTTTTTTAGTTATAAGAAGAGGATTCCACGAACCTAGCATTTCATCAGTTATAATCCCTAACAGCTTTGTTTTTATTGCTTCTAGCCTCTTATAACTAATAAGAGCAAGATGGGCAGAAGAAGATTTTGGTATTATTCCTTCTCGTTTTAAGTCTTCTCCGGTTTTAATATCAAGGTATTTGTCTAGCATTTTCGTGATTATGTAGTCTCTACTTTACGGTGATGATTTAAATACTTTTCGCTATTAGCTTTTAAGGTTCATTTGATTAGAATATTATAAAAAAGAAATAAAAAGTAGGATATCTAGTTGGCTTGGACTTTCTTTTCTGCGATGTTTCCTTTGGCTTCATGTACCTTGTCTTTAAGGTATCTTGTAATCCTTGATGTTACTGGTAAGGATCCTAGCACTGAGCCGCCAGCATAGAAGGTTGTAGCTGCTGTAACAAAGCCTACTCCTCTGCCATATTTTGTATGTGTTGAATATGTCTGTGACTTAGGTCTTCTTGTAACTGGTGTTGCCAGATAAGCAGAGACAAAGCCATCGATAAAACCAACTAATCCTGGTTTTTCTTGAACCAGCTCATTTAGTCTTGCATTGCATCTCCCATATGCTGATCTAACAGCATCTTTTGTTTTTTCATAGCCTTGTTCAGCATTATCAAAAACTGCTCTTCCAATCTCTTTGAATTGTTCATTCTCTGACATTTGTGAGATTAAACCTTCAATTTTCTTTTCACCTATCTTTAATGTTTCTAAGGTATCTTCTTTAATCAATCTGGATGTTTCTTGTGCTAAACCTTGTAGTTTAATTGCTTCCAAGTACATTTTACCTGCTTCTTTGTACATAGTATCTGCCAAAGAACTCAAACTTTGTTTAAATTTTGTTGCCATTTTCTTCCCCCCTAATTTGTTATGGTTTTTTAGATTTAGAAAAACATTTAAACCTTCCTATAAGGGCAGTACGTTAGCATTTAGATTTTCAAGTATAGAAATGCTTAAAAGTAATATTTTTTAACTATTCTTATGCAAAATCTTGATGAAAGAGCAGA
>JACPNI010000021.1 GCA_016185555.1 Candidatus Woesearchaeota archaeon
ACTTCATCATCAACCTCCCCATAGTATACTTGATAAGGTTGGATCCATGGCTCCCAGACACTGGCATGGAAAACATGCTGGAAGCAGATTGATATTAGATTACATTAAAAGAAAACAACCCAAATATTCCTTTTGTGGGCATATACATGAAGCAGAAGGAAAGAAAATGATTGGTAAAACCCAGGTCTATAATTTGGGTGTTTGTGGGTATAAAATAGTAGAACTTTAAGTTTTAGTTGGTTTTCTCTTTAAATTTACTTTTTCAAGTAGTTTGCATACATTGCATATATTTCCAGAGCAAGGTTCACCGCAAATATTGCAGCTGTTTATTGTTTCATTCTTGAATCTTTCTTTTAGAATAGGTAAAATGTCGAGAAAGGAATTTACAATTGCATGCTTTGTACCCGGATGTTTATTTTCAATCTCGTTTAGGTAATCCCTTATCTCGCCTCTGTAAGCATCATTACTGTAAGGGCATTCACTAAATTTAACAGGGAAATTCTTCAAGAACGCATATGTTTTTACTTCTTTTTCCAACATAAAATACAGCGGTTTAATCCTTCTAACAAATCTTTTATCTTTTACAATGCCTGTAATGGGTCCAAGTATGGCAGAACGTTTCAGGTTGCCCTTAAATGTGTTCATTATTATACTTTGTGCTTCATCATCAAGATTATGTCCGGTTGCAAGTTTATTCGCTCCAAGTTCACGAGCCTTGCTGTTCAACAAGAACCTCCTAAGAACCCCACATATACTGCAGGATCTTATAGGGTTTTTTTTCAGTATTCCATCCAAACTATCGCCAAATTCTTTCTTGTATGAATAAACATATAGTGGCAATTTATTATCTTTACAATACCTTTCCAAAAGTTTAAGGTCCCTGTATCCATGAATCCCTTCATCTATTGCTATAACTAATATTTCAATTGATTTTTTCTTTTCAGCATATTTATTCAGCAGGTATAAAAGTGTAAAACTGTCTTTCCCGCCACTACAGGCAATAGAGATTTTATCATTCTTCTCAATAATCTTATATTTTTCAATGCCTTTTGCTACCTTTCTCTCAAAATACTTAACAAAGCAGCTTTTGCATAGTTTTACATTACTGTTTGTTAAGGTTATTACGGGGTTTGTTTTACAGTTTTTACATGTCATTTTAAGAATACAAAGAGCATCAATAATATTGCAGTAGATAAAATTCCAAAATAAGCTACCTTGTTCCATCTTAATATTTTTGCACCATCCAATTCCCAAACAGGGATCATATTAAAAAACGCCAGCCAGGAGTTTATGAATAACCCCATTGCGGCCAATTCTTTAAGGAATCCTCCAGCTAAAAATATTATGATTAAAAATAATATCGCCAAGAACAGGTTAGTTAATGGGCCTGCTGCAGATATTTTTCCATTTCTCTCCCTGTTAACGTATCCGGATATCATAACTGCCCCTGGCGCTGCAAATACAAAGCCAAAGAAGGACATGATTAAGGCCAGTATTAACATATTGTCAAAAGACCTGAATTCTGCAAAACATCCGTATTTTTGTGCAACTACCTTATGTGCAAGTTCATGCAAAAGAAAACCCAAGCCAACTGTTATACTTGTTATTGCAAATTCCAGTATTATGCCATTTAAACTTAAATCGGCAATATTAAGCAACTTATTTATTATATCAAATATGCTGCTTGTCCTAACAATAGTGAATGCAATAGCTACAACTATCCAAGCCTTAAGTATGTCTTTTATCTCCTTGTTTGATGTATTCAAAAATCCTATTTTAATTGGTTTATAATAATCCATTTATCCACCAGATATAACAGATAATATCCTTACCTCATCACCGTCTTTTAATTTTGCATCTGTGGTTGCCAGCTCATTATTCCTTGCTGTAACTACAGTTTCAGGATTTATGCTAAGTTCTTTAAGAAGGCTATTTATATCCTTAATATTTTTTTCAATAACCTTTGTTTCATTATATCTTTCTATGAATACTTTAATTGTCATCTTAGTCTCCTATATATTTTGAGTATAAAGACCGGGCTTCATTTTCATTGTCTGCTTTTATCATTACTCTGTCTTTAAAAATTATTATGTTATCAAATTTAATAAATTCTCTGCTACCAGTTATTTTACCGGCCTTAGAAAGTCTTTTTTTAAGTTCTTCTAAATTATTCTTTCTTCTAAATTGAAAATTATTGCTCCCGCAGAATTTTATGAAATCTTTATCTTTTTTTCCATTAAGGTACTCATAAATCCCGTTACAAACACTGCAATTTGGATTCTTTTTAAGACCCAATCTCGTAATGCTATTGTTTGACAGATCTATTCTTATTAGTCCGGTTTCATAATCTTGGTTTGTCAGAATTTTTATCGCTTCATTTGCCTGGATTGATGCTGTTAAGGAGGTTATTGTGTTTAAAACTCCGGAAGTATCGCATGTTTCATTACTTGAAGACTTATTAAAGATGCAATTAAAGCATACCTTCCCGGGGATTATGTTCATTACAGTTCCCTTGTCCCTTATTGCTGCCCCATAAACCATTGGAATTTTGTTTTTTAAAGCAAACTCATTAAGCAAAAATCTTGTCTCAAGATTATCAGTGCAGTCCAAGATCAAATCAGCATTTCTGATTAATTTGATATTATTAAAATTTAGATCTATTGCAGAAGAATTTATTTTAATATTTGAATTTATTTCTGCAAGGTGTTTCTTTATACATTTTGCTTTAAGCTCGCCTAGGTCTTTTTCTGTAAACAGTACTTGTCTTTGAAGGTTTGTAATCTCAACTACATCACGGTCTATTAAAGTGAGATTGATCCCTGCTCTTGCAAGTAATTCAGATACCAAACTGCCTAAAGCACCTAATCCTATCACTGCAACTATGCTTTTGTTTAATCTTTTTTGTTTATTCTTTCCGATAAATAGTTCCTGTCTTTTGTATCTTTCCATATTTCTACTCACTGGTAATTAAAAATACAAAAAGTTTATATACCTATTCTTTTTGAAAAACTCTAAAATGACAAACGAAATAATACCATTAATTCCAGTACCAAAGTTAACTGATGCAAGAATGAAGGAACTATATGATGCGTTAATGAAGCAACCAAATAAACCAATTCCACAAGTAGATCCAAAAGAAGATACATTAGAAGATAAATTAAAGAAGAAAGAAGCCATTGAAAGGAAGTATGAAAGAAAAAGTTCAAGATCACTTAAATTGTGTCTTGCAGGAATATTTGTGGCCAGCGGATTCCTTATGGCTTCGACTTTTGCATCACAACCTATTACATCGTATAAAATATCATTTTATGGTGGTGGTCTTGCATTCGGATTAGTAACCGCGATAGGCAGTGGTGTTTATGCAAGTATAAAAGATAGAGAGAAAATAAGAGAACTTGAGACCTTAGGATTTTAAAATGACACATGAAATACTACCATTAATTCCAGTACCAAAATTAAGTGTAGAAGACCAGGAAAGAATTTATAAGAAGTTAATGGAAGAAAAACCTAAACCAGTTGTTAATGTTCAAAACGGTTTTTATAGGATTGATTTGCAGTTAATTCTTCAATCAACAACAT
>JACPNI010000067.1 GCA_016185555.1 Candidatus Woesearchaeota archaeon
ATTTCTTTTAAACTTTTGGCATTTACGATTTTACTTAGTAATCTGGGACCGTATTTAATAAAATCTGAGTCTGCAACTGGTTGATACTGATATGATCTTACTCTAAATTCATCATACTCTGACTCCAATTTACTCGCTGGAAATGATATTGGTCCTCTAATATTTTTTTTCAACTGAACACCTCTTTTATCAGCAAGAACAAGAGCAGCATATCTTCCAACATACTCTTGCCATTGTCTCTCCCTCAAAAACGCTTCAGTTTTCTCATCAAATTTGATAGAGCTGCCCATGGAGTCCGGCACAGCAAAAGCGTCTTGAAATCGTCCTTTAACGCTTTTAAGTTTGCCAATAAAACTTGCCCTGGCTCTTATTAGTTTAACTGAATCAGGGTTGTAACCAAAACTACCTTCAAAGACACCTATAATCGTGCCGTCACTTAAAGTTATCTCTTTTATAGCGTACTTTCTTGAAGGTTTAAGAGTGTCTTCTTTCCTTTGTCGTGGCTGATAGTTCATAACCATAGAAATGAGAAGACCCAACCTTTTTTATGACTTTCTATATGCCGAAGACTTTACAAAACCGTTAATTAACAAACTTTAATAATTACTTTCTACTAATTTACGCTATGAAATTAAACTCAGATTATTTTAATGCAATGGACAAGGAGTCTAATGAATTATATAAACTAAACCCTGGTGTCTTGGGGGTTTCTACCCCGCCATTTAAGGAGCAATTAGAAAGTTTAAGGGCAAGAATATTCCAGGGCGCTTCTGTAATTGAGCTTGGTTTTGTAGGTACTGGTAAAGGAAGTCTTGGACAAGGGTCTACTACACCAGAGATGTATGGCAAGGACCAAAGGGAAGCAATAAGACAATTAGCTAAGGTAAATGATGTTACACTAACAACACACGCAACAGTAGGTGCCCAGGGTTTTGCTGGATTTGATTCAAGAAGCGGTAAGTTTTCTGATGAAGCCAGGGCAAATAATCTTCTTGAAATAGAAAGAGCAATTGATTTTGCTGCTGAAACTACCAGTGGAGGGCCGGTTGTAATGCATACAGGAGAGTTTCCAGTTCCAATTGCAGAAAGACCGGGATTTGAGACATATAAAGGAGAGGAAAAAGAAAGAACCATATATCTGGTTAATAAAGAAGACGGCAAAATAATTGGTTTACCTAAAGACATCAAGATCCCAGAGGTTGAAAGGGATGAAAAAGGCATACCTAAAGTAAAACCAGATGGTGGCTATGTTTACACACAAAGGGACTATAAGTATTATGTTGACAATCAAGACAAGCTAAATGAAGAATTTAAAAAAGAGTTTAAAATAGAAAGAAAGCTCACACCAGAAGAGCTTCTTGTTTATGACTTTAATAAGAAAAAACTGGAACAAACAAGGTATGAGCATTTAAGATTATCAAACCAGGCAGAGGAAGCGAGGAAGCAGTATGATTTTGTAAAGGGGATTAAAGAATCTTTAGAAAAACAACAAAAAGAACTTAGACAATCCAATGAAATACATTAATAAATTTGTTGATGAAGTAAAAAACCAGGTAAAATACTATGAAGAAGGATCAATTTCTTATGGTAAGAATGAAGAGGAAATTAAAAAAGAAATTACTAATATAGAAACAATTAAAACTTATGCGCTGAAGAAAACAGCTGATACATTATCAACTGCAGCTATATATGCTTATGACAAAGAAAGAGCACAGAAACTAGAAAAGCCTTTGTTTATTGCACCAGAAAACCTGTTTCCGGAAGGTGGTTTTGGTGGTCATCCCCAGGATTTAAAGGAAATAATAGTTGAAACAAGAGAGGCAATGGCAAAAAAATTAGTTGAAGAGAGGAAAATGAATCCTGAAGAAGCTAACAAAATAGCTCAGGATCATATAAAAGCAACATTTGACATTGGTCATGCATATACTTGGAGAAAGTTCTTCCAGACTAAGCCCGGTGAATCAATAGAAGAAACTGATAAAAGATTCAAGGACTATTTGATGAGTGAGATAAAAAAATTAAGTGATGAAGGGATAATAGGGCATGTTCATTTGGCTGATAATTTTGGTTATTATGATGAGCATGTAACCCCCGGGATGGGCAAAGCACCAATACCTGAGTTTGTAAAACAAATGCAGGAATCTGGCTTTAAAGGGGCTATGATAACAGAACCAGGATCGCAGGATATACAGGCAATGCTGGGAACATGGAGGATTTTAAATTCCCCAGTTTATAGGATTGATTTAACCTCAAGATCATGGACAGATGTTGAAGGAAGCTACTTTGGAAGGACAGGAAGCCCGAATTATATTGTTGGGGATTATGCACCAAGCGAGGATTGGACTCTTTGGAGTGGTGCAAGATTAGAGTAACTTCTTATGAAAAAAATACAAGACAAAGTAAGTTATTTTTGTAAAAAACATAATTTAGAATCTTCCCCAGAGCATCGGGTTTTAGATGCAATGTCTGAACTCGGAGAGGTTGCAAAAGAAATTCTTAAAATGAGCGATTATGGAAAGAAACCAACAAAGTACAGGGAAGAATTGAAATCTGAGTTAGGGGATTTATTTTATTCTTTGATAACAATAGCAAATTCTTTTAATGTTGATTTGGAAGAAGCTCTAGAAATTGTTTTAGCTAAATATGAAAAGAGACTAAAGAAAGGTTCTGCTGGTTCTGAAAACGATTAATGCGTTTAGTTGGAAATACTGACTCAAAACCGAAAAGTATTTATATCAATTGTTTCCTATAAGAAACATATGTATCAAAAAAGAAACAATGAACTGGTTATCGTTTCATTATATTTGGGAGACTATTCTAAGCAGCTTTATTTGAGAGAGATAAGTAAGAAAGCTGGTGTACCAGTTAAGACATGTTACAGTACATTACTAATCCTTGAAAAGGACAATATTCTTAAAAGCGCAGTACATGGTAAAAATAAATATTTTAAACTTAATTTATCAAACATACAAACAAAATCCTATTTGCTTCAGGCCGAGATATATAAAACAACCTTGTTTTTAGATAAGTACCCTCTTTTTAAAACATTTCTTAAGGATGTTAATACAAATAACACCATAGTTGTTTTTGGTAGTTTTGCTAAGTTTACTCAAGATAAAGACTCCGATTTAGACCTCTTAATAATTAAAGAAGAAGATTACACATTACCTTTACATCTATTACCTTATAAAATTCATAGGATAGAACTATCCAAAAAGTCTTTTTTAAAATCTCTTGAATCGCAAGAAATATTAATAAAAGAAATTGAAGAGAATCATGTTTTATTAAATAATCATTCATTTTATGTTAACACTATGTGGGGTTACTATGGAAAATAAAAAACTAAAATGGTGCTTTGGATTAAAAGATGGTTTGAGAACAGTAGAACCAAGTGAGAGGTTGTCGGAATCTTATTTAAAAGAAGCGAAGTTATCATTAGAAAGGGCAGAGAAGAACTTTAATGACGGCGATTTACTTTGGGCAACTGTCGTTATCTATTATGCCGAATATTATGCATTATACTCATTTCTTCAAGGAATTGGTGTGAAGTGTGAAAA
>JACPNI010000062.1 GCA_016185555.1 Candidatus Woesearchaeota archaeon
CCAGATCCGTTTACGCCTAAAAACACAGAAAAATTTTCAATATCTACATCATTAAACTTTTCTATGGACTTATACTTCTGATTAAACTTTATTCTCATTCCGATCCCTCCACAACCCTAATCTCCTCGGTGGATTCCCCATCACAACATCAACCCCACTACTAAAAATCCCAAGTAAGCCAACCAACCCAAGAACCTTTTTTGTTTTAAATGCAGACAGTTTCATCCTCTTTCAGCTGTCAATACTAGCTATATAAACCTTTCTTCAATTACTACTTTTAAATTATTACAAACTATTATCGTAATAATTATATAGAAGTTTTACTTTTTAATATTAAACAATGGTTCTTAGAAAATTAACTAAGCACGATAGATACCTTTTAGATTTATGTGACCAGTTAAATGGCAAGTATGATAAAGTTTATACGAATCTACTTTTTAAGAATTCCAAAAGAGTTATAGCTGAAGCAGATGTTGTAAGCACTAAGAATGATCTAATTGATGTATATGAAGTTAAATGCTCTAAAAGGATAATAAAAGCAAAAAAGCAACTAAGGAAGATTAAAAGGATATTAGAGAATACCTCAAAAGAACAAAATAATTATAGATTTTTCTTTTACTGTGGAAGCTCAAGGGAACTAGTTGAAATTAATTAATCTCATATTTAACAAGAAAACATTCCTTCTTGTCCTTAATGTCTGCAAACCGCCCTATTAAACTTACAACATCTTCAGGATTAAATTTTTTTTCTAATTTTTTATCAAAAGGAATATTAACATGCTCAATTTTTTCATAAAATGCAAGCTCACTTAATCTTGAAAAAACCATTAGGTTATCATTTACCTTATATTTATCACCAACTTTAATAAGAAGACCTTTATTCGTTAGAGCATTTATCGTATCATAAAGTTCTGAAAACTGAACATTGGCCCTGGAAAATAACTCTGCCGGTTTAAACTCACTTAGGTTCAATGCAACCTGAAATATCTTATTCTGCTGATTTGATATTTGCAGATTATTTGAAGGTATTTGACTCCCAGAGCCTGACTCAACATCATTTATTATCTTGAAGCTAGTTAAATCTACCAATAAATTAAAAGAATCTTTATTCTGTGTACAGCTTAGTATTAAGCTTGGGTGTAGAGTAACTGATATTTGTTTGTCACCTCCATACATAAGCCTTAGATCACTTAAAGATGAAGAAGGTTGCACTACAGGGATTGTTTCCTTAAAGTCTCTAATCTCATTTATAAAATCCCTATTTTCTGTTTTTTTATCCTTATCATTTAAATTAAGAATGCTAACTGCTTCACCGCCATGTTTGCTCTTTCTTGGTCGTATGTTAACGAACAAAGGCAAATCAACAACACCAGTAACCAGAGCTGTACCAATCGGAATATTTCTTAGTTCTTTTTCAGTTTCATGTGTGATTCCTTCAACAGAGTTAGCAACCGCCCTTATATCGTTAGGATTAGTTATTTTAAGTATTATCTGCGTTGTTACCTGTGCTAAACAAGTTTTATCAACTCTCGCAGGCCTTTGGGTTATCAGGCATGCACCGATACCGAATTTTCTCCCTTCAGATAAAAGCTGCCTAACTATACTTGAACTTTTAACCTCCCCAAAATTCCTTTCAGGGCAAAAATTCTGAGCCTCTTCAAATACAATAAAAAACGGCGGTATATCCCCTCTTTTGCGCCTATTAAATAAGTCATTTACTAATTTATATACTATAACTTCTTGTACCTCAATTGGAACCCCCTTAAGATTGATTAAAGAAGCTACGCCAGGTTTCACTAATTCATCAAGATTAGTTCCGGATTCGGAAAAAATATCAAGTTTCTTGAGATATTCAAGTGCATCAATTATTGTCCATTTAAAATTATTGTCTTCACTTTCTAAAGCCATTGTAAGGACATCAAAATTAACTGCTCCTTCAATGTTTTTAAGGGCAGAGTATAAACTACCAATCTGGGCATTTGATAATTTGATAGGAAGCAATTTTATTAATTCTGATGGGGAGATATCTTTTATGCTAAGCCTTAATTTTCTAGAAGAAGACTCTTGAATTGAATCAATTAAATACTCAACAACTTGTTTATTATACCCTTTAGGCACGAGGTCATACAATTCCATCTTAGCCTTGTCGTTGGGTTTGTTATTTGGGAACTTAAGGCTTGTATACTCGCCATGGGGATCAAAAATTATCACGGGGATATTCCTCTCGAGAAATTCTTCAAGCAATACACCAACAGTATAGGATTTTCCTGACCCGGATTTAGCTAAAACTGCAATATGCTTGGTTAATAGTTTATTTATATCCAGCATAACCTTAATGTTTTCTCTTTGATCAAGAACACCAATGTAAGCCCCGTTATCAATTGATTCAATACTCAAAACTTCTTTAATAATACCATCTTCTGCGTTAAAAACTTCAGTTCCCGGTTCAAGAGGAGTTTTAATTTTCCTGAAAATACCGTTTTCACTATACCCAATAAGGTTACAGCTTGCTATTGCTTTATCAATATCTTTCTCAATTTCAATTATCTGTGATAATACATAATATCCATCATTGTGCATAACCTGGACATACTGAAATTTCTTTGCACCTTCATTTATCATGAATGTAAAGCTGGTTGTAGTGCTTTTACCTGTTATACGACCCAGAAGCATAAGGTTGGTAAATAAAGAAGATTTATAAGAATATTTATGGCAAAAAATGAGGTATGAAACAGATATTTCAAATTACAAGGGAATCCGGGGTTCCATTATTTGGTTGTATAGCCTTCGGCATTATAGACAGGGGGACCAGCCTAATACAAATAAGACCAACTAGTGTTTGCAATCTTAATTGTGCTTTTTGCAGCACAGATGGAGGTCCTTTTTCAAGATTCCATGGAACAGACTATGTTGTAGATAAAGATTATTTAGTGGATAATATAAAAGAGGTTGTAAAACTAAAGGGCGATGGTGTTGAAGCAAACATTGACTCTGTTGGGGAACCGACAACATACAAGCATTTGACTGAACTTATAAGTGACATTTCAAGGATAAAGGGCATTTCCAGGATTTCAATGCAAACAAACGGCACACTGCTAAACAAGGACAAAATAATAAATTTAGAAAAAGCTGGCTTAAATGAGATTAATCTTTCAATCCATAGTTTAGAGCCGGAATTAGCCAAGACCCTTATGGGGGATAAAAGCTATGATATCAAAAAGGTTATAGACATCGCAAGAGAAATAGCAAAAACAAGGATCGTATTATTAATTGCTCCTGTTTATCTGCCGGGTGTAAATGATGATGAAATCCCTGCAATAATTGAGTTGGCAAAAGAGATTAATGCAAAAATTGGGATCCAGAAATATGAAGTATATAAATACGGAAGGAAATTTAAAGCAGCAAAGCATGAAAACTGGTGGAAGTTCTATAAAAGACTAGTAGAATTAGAGAAAAAACATAATACTAAACTTAAAATAAGTGCTAAAGACTTCAAGATAGAGAAAAAACCCTCAATACCTGAAGTTTTTAGGAAGAATGAATCCCCATATGTTGTTGTAAAAGCGCCGGGATGGATAAACGGACAGATGATTGCTGTCACTAGGGATAGATGCATATCAATAAACAACTGCAACTCAAAAATAGGTGACAAAATAAAAATAAAGATTCTTGAGACAAAGAACAACATTTATATAGGGGAAATGAAAAACTAACCGGTCGGTGATAAAAAAGATTTAAATAAAAAAACAGAAACCACAATAAAATTAACAGGAGGTGTCTTTAATGGCAAAAAATGAGGATGCTATGGTAAAAGTAGGAAGTTGGTCATTTATTGCTGGAATAGTTATTGCTGTTTTATTCGGCATATGGGGTGGAGCAGCAGGAGGAAACCTTGGATTACTACTCGTAGTGCTAGGTCTTCTTGTAGGAATATTAAATGTAACAGCAAAAGAGTCGACATCATTTCTTATTGCTGCTGTAGCTTTAATATTGGCAGGAAACGCTGGCTTAGAAAATCTACCGGCTATTGGCGGTTTTTTAGGCAATATACTGGCTAATGTTAAGGTCTTTGTTGCACCAGCTGCATTATTTGTTGCTGTAAAAGCAGTTTATGACCTTGCAAAAAGTGCTTAAGCACTTTTTCTTTTTTTCTTTTAAAAAAGCTTAAAAACAACCCATCATTCTTAGGTTTATGAATATCAGAAAAATACTCATAGAATCCGGAGCAGTCAGCATAAATATAAAAGAACCATATAAATATTCTTCTGGAATCCTAAGCCCAATTTATACTGACAATAGAATCCTGATTTCAGAACCAAAGCATTATATTAAAATAACAAATATGTTCTCTAGACTAATTAAAAAAAACAACATAACATTTGGTAAAATAGCTGGAACCGCTACTGCCGGCATTCCCTGGGCTTCTTTTTTGGCATACAAACTAAAAAAACCAATGATATATATTCGAAGTGAGATTAAAAAGTTCTTGTTATAGAAGACCTAATAAGCACCGGAGGAAGTGCAATAAACACAATAAAGATAATCAAAAATGAAGGCGGGATAGTTGATACATGTTTTGCACTTTTCACATATAACATGGTAGAATCAAAAAACATGTTTAAAGAAGAAAATGTGAACCTGATTACATTAACTAATATAGGTAACATGTTAAGCTATATGATAAGAGAAAAGATAATTAAGAAAGAGGATAAAAAAATAGTATTGGACTGGAAAGAAAATCCACTGATATGGGCAGATAAATATGGTTTTAAGTGAAAATCTAGAAAAAAGGAGATTAAGCTATAATGAAAGAGCTAAATTAACCAGTAATAAATTAGCAATAAGATTATTTAATTTAATGGAAGAAAAACAGAGTAATCTGGCTTTAGCGAATGATATTACAGACACTAAAAAATTCTTAGAATTAACTGAAAAAGTAGCTGATGAAATTATAGTGCTAAAAACACATATTGACATATTAGAGGATTTCAATATGGATATAATAAACAAGATTGAAGAACTTGCGAATAAACATAAATTTCTTATTTTTGAAGACAGAAAGTTTGCTGATATAGGAAATACTGTAAAACTGCAATATTCTTCTGGAATTTATAAGATTTCCAAATGGGCCCATATTGTTAATGCCCATAGTTTAGTAGGTGATGGGCTGATTGAAGGCTTAAAAGAATGTATAAAAGACTCAGAAGATTCTCGCGGTTGTTTACTCTTAGCCCAAATGTCTTCCTCAAATAACCTAATAGACAAAAAATATACATTAAGAACAATTGAGTTTGCAGAAAAATATCAGGACTTTGTAATTGGTTTCATAGGCAATGGAAGCAACCCAAAAGAATTAAAGAAACTTGCATCATTAGCTAAGCCAAATTTTTTAATATTTACCCCTGGAATAAATATTAGTGATACTGGAAAATTAGGACAAAATTATGCAACACCACAAAAAGCTATTAAATCTGGTTCTGATATAATAATTGTAGGTTCTGGAATCTATAAATCTGAGGATCCTCTTAAATCAGCAAAAGAATACAGAAAGCTTGGCTGGAAGGCTTACATTAAAAGAACGAAATGAACTATGTCGCTGTTACTCTAAAAGGTATTGAGGATATTGCTGCAAAAGAACTTAAATCTATAGACAAACAATTAAAAGTTATTAAGATTGAAGAAGCGAGAATTATATTTTCTACGAAATCTATAGAGAAGATAAAGGAAGCAAAGACAATTATTTATTTATATGAGCTATTTGCCCGCTTTAATTTCAAAAAAACTGAAGATTTCAGCAAAGAATTAAAAAAAATCGATTTTTCATTTATTAAAAAGGACTTTGTTGTAAAATGCAATAGGGAAGGTGAGCATAATTTTAACTCAAATGATATTGCGAGGTATATCGGTGAAATAATATACAAAAAAGGATTCAAAGTAAATCTTGATAGTGATACAGCAATTTATATTGATATAATTAAAAATAAAGCATTTATTGGGAAGCTTCTGGTTAAAGAAAAACTATCAAAAAGAGAGTATCGGCTAAAACTAAGCAATAAGACAGTAAATCCTTGCTTGGCTGCCGCATTAATCCTTATTTCAAAGTCAAAAAAAGAAGATCCATTGTTAGACCCTTTTTGTAAAGACGGCATAATACCTATTGAAGCAGCATTAATTGGGTATAAAAACGTTTATGGCATCGACGAAACCGAGAACAATGTAAGAATGGCAAAAATAAACTCTAAATTAGCCAATGCAAAAGTTAAATTGTTGCATAATAAAATTGACTGGATTGATACTTATTTTAAAAAAGATTCTTTAACTATAATAACAAATCCTCCAACTTCATCTAAAATTATAAGTGAATCGGAAATAACCAAATTATACAACGAATTCTTCAATCAGGCAAAATTTGTATTAAAAAATAAGATGGTCATAGCTATTACAAAAAAAGATCTATTTAATAGCATTGCAAAAAGCTTTAAATTTAAACTTTTAGAAGAAAGAAAGGTAATTATTGGTGATCTTGGTTATTATATCTTGATTTATAAAAACCACAAGAATTAGGGTTTATTTAATAACTTTGATAGTAAAGAACGAGGGATTTCTATGCATGCTTCATCTTGAGCAACTTTCTTTTCTAAACCAACTTCTTTTGGTTCTTTTTTCTTCCCAACAATAATATATACCTTTTCGTCATCTTTAGAGCCATAAATTGCTGGGCATGCCCCAACTATACATTCTTCTATCCTTACAACTTCATAAATCGCTGGACAACCTGGAAAGGGAGCACACATTAAATGCGCAGGTGTTATTTCTTTTAATACATATTTTCTATCCATTTTTAACATATTTATATTGGTTTACATACTTATTAAACTTCCTATATTCCTTTAAACCTATTAAAACTGGCAATTTAAGCCATTTTAAAGGAAAACTTTATATAGGTGTTCTAATAAAAAACTTTAGGCTTAATATAAGTTCGGGAGGTGTTTTTATGGCAGAATTACTTGTTGTAAGAAGCAAGATAAAAGACGCAGCAAGGGGCATGAATGTTGCTGGAGACTTTGCAGATGCTTTAAGTAAAAGAGTAGAAGAATTAGTAAAAGAAGCATCAAGAAGAGCAAAAGAAAATAATAGAAAAACAGTCCAAGCTAGAGATTTATAAAAATCTTTTTTTTATTTTTTAAATAACAATCCTTTAATATTACTTCTATTTTCTAGAATATATGGGGAAAATTAAGGGGACGCGAGCAGAGCGGGAATTGGTTCATATGCTTTGGAGTTCAGATTTTGCTGCTCTAAGGGCTGCCGGCTCAGGTTCTACACCATTACCTTGTCCAGACATAATTGCAGGTAATGGCATTAGAAAATTAGCTATTGAGTGTAAGTCATTGAAAGACAAAGCAGAGTATATTAAAAAAGAAAAAGTTGAAGAACTTATTCATTTTGCGAAAAAGTTTGGTGCAGAGCCCTGGATTGCAATCAGATTTGATAACGAAGGGTGGTTTTTCTTAAATCATGAAGATGTAGAAAGAAGCAAAGAAGGCAGCTATATTATTCCATTAGAATTAGCCAGAGAAAGAGGTTTAACATTTAAAGAACTAATAGAAAAAGTTTATTAAACTGTTCATAAAAACAAAGTGGATGAAATTTTTAGTCTTAATAATCTTATTTTTATTATTAAGCTTTAATGTCTATGCTAATTTGGTAATAACAGAAATTCTTGCAAATCCCATTCAAGATGAGGACTATAATGAATACGTAGAGGTCTATAATGATGGTGATTCCCCAATTAATCTAGAAAACTTAACATTATGTAAAAATAAATTAGAATCTGGTTATATTAATAAACAAGACTCAAAGATTTATAGCAACCTATCCTCAACAATAAATCCAAAAAGCTATGCATTAATAACAGATGGTGGCAGTGGAACAGAAGTTTATGCTAATTTCAATCCCCAAGGAACAGCTTTGCATACTAATTCTGGTAGCTTATGTGATCGTGGCCTTTCTAATAATGACGAGGAAGTTTTTCTCAATTTAAACGGTATTAATATATCATCTATAATTTATCCAGCAACCCGAAGTGGATTAAGCTGGAGTCTAATAAACGGACAATGGGCACATAGCAATACAACACCAGGCTATCCTAATTATATCCCAAATAATTTAAGTGATGAACAAAACGCAAGCAATGTAACACAAAGCCCAAATGAAACAATCAGCAACATAACATATATTCCAAATAATGAAACAGCAACCATAAATGATAGCTGTGACTGGCAGGTCTTGATATTGCTTAACAAGAGCATATTTGATAATGCTTCAGATGTTAAGTGGAAAATCGAGATAACGAAGAATAAAGGCTACAAAACAAATATTTTATTCAGGAGGTTTGTCTCTGATGAGAAGAACAATGTGATTAAGGCATATGATGATTTAAACTTAAGCATAACTAATAAAAGAAATTTTGCATACAGCCCAAAGTTAAAACCCGGGTCATACACAATAAACGCTGAGATAAAAACAGACTGCAAAGATACCAATTCTTCAAATAACATAGCATCCGCACCAATCCAAATAAAAGAAGAAGAGGGCTTAGAAGAAATGACAACTAATGAGGATACAGAAACTGTTCAGGTTAAAGGGATACAAAATAAAAAACCAACAATAGAGAATAGCACCGAAACTAATTTAAATAACAGTTTGGGCTCAATTACTGGAAAAACAGTATACAATAAAGAGCCATTAGCAAACAAAAAAGCCATCTACATTTTAGTGGCATCAATAGCTGTTTTAATTGTGTACTTTGTGTACAACAGGATAGAAACAGATGAATGAGCAAAAAATAGTTTTAAGGATTATAATAGAAATACTTGGAAACCCACAGGAACATGTTAATGATACACTGAAGAAAATCATTGAAAAAATAAAAAGTGAGTTTAAGGTTAATAAGGAAGAGATCTATGAAGCTGAAAATGTAGGTAAGTTATGGAGTGCATTTACCGAAGTTGAAATGGAACTAAATAATGTTGACCAATTAATAGGAATATGCTTTGAATATATGCCTAGCTCAATAGAGATTCTGGATCCAATAGAGTTTGCTGTTAAAAGCAATGACCTAAATAATTTGTTAAATGATTTAATGGCTAAGCTGCATCAAAACGATATGATAATAAAGAACCTGGCAGCAGAAAATACTGTAATAAAAAGAGAGCTTGGCAAAAAACAGCAAAACTAATCTTTTCTGCACTCTCCATTTTTAAATGAAAACCCTGCTGAACATTTGTAGCACTTATTATCCCTGAAACAATTTAATCCTGATGGGCAACCGCATTCATTACACCGCGGAATTAAATTGCCATTATCACAAAAATAAGGCTGTGTAATAGAACACTGGTCATATGAAGTATCATCTCCACATCTTTGCAGTTCTTTAGACTTATACTGACTTAAATCAAAACATGTATAGTTCCATTTTGATGCTGATGAAGGAACCGGTTTATCCTCGCAGGTTATACATGTAGGATCCCATAACTCATAAACAGAATCCTTCTTTATACCAACAACCAAATGATCAGCACCCTTGGTTTCAGTATCAACAACACAAAGCCCAACATTCTCTATTCCTGCTCTTAAGAACATAGAAGCTAACAAAACAGACGAGTCAGTACATTGACCTTTACCCTTCATCAAAGTTACTGCGGGGGGATTAACCCAGTTTGTCTGCCAGTTAGTGCTATAAACATAGTCAACATTATTTCTGACAAATTTAATCAATGTGGTCTTGATTTTTGATTCATCTCCTTTCAAGGACTCAACAAGAGGATCTGTCTCCTCAATAACCAAAGGATTCAGCGGATTGATCTGCAAAAAGAATTTATAGTTATAATCACCAAAGAAATCATAGAGCTTATTTAATTCCAGGTTATTTTTCTCATAGTCACTAATTCTTTGTTTAAACAATTTATCAAGCTGGTCTCTATAAAACAATGGATATTTATTCTTGATAAGATAAAAATAGTAAATTGAATTTTCAAGATAAGGCAGTGATTCGCCAAGCGCGCTTATTACTGCAGCCTTCCTTTCCGATGTAGTCTTATAGACGTGTGGGTTAATATCAATATCCCTTATTTTAAGGTAAAGATAATTAAGATATGCATCATTAGATTTGTAAATTAACTCATTCAATTCAAGAATCTTATTCTCTTCTGCATCTTTAGCTTTTTTCTTGAGCAAAGCAATATTATCCAGTTCCTTAGCAACCTCCAATCTGCATTTCAAACTTAAATCAAGAGCATTTTCATAGTTTTTTGATGTATACTCAATGTTAAACTGATTATAACAAAAAGAGAAATTCGATACAAGCATATAATCAGTGATACACTTGCCTTCAACGCATACCAGATCAGACCTGCAGCCACAGTCTTCCAGGCAGTAAGAACAGTCTTCTGAGGAGCTACAAGCGCCATCACCACAAAAACTTCGTGTAGCACTCATCAAATTGATTATAACAAAATAAACCAGAAACAAAAGAACTAAGGATAAAACTATAATAATTAACTTACTATAATGATGCCTTCTCATCTTTTAATATCTCCAATATAATCTTTATTGGATTTCTTTTTTGTCTGCATTTTGTAGATTATAATAAAAACAACTACAAAAAAAATAAATACAAAGAATATGGCAAGAGTATTGTCTGTTTTTTCTTCTGGCTCACCTTTTTCACCAGAAGTTAGGTTGCCAAAACCATATTTTTCCTCCAATAATCCATTGCTTGGGATTAGGTCTGTTGATTTTGTCTCACTTCTCTTATCTCCTATTTCAACTTTACCATTACCAGCCACATTCACCCTAACAAAAAAAACTGCACTATGTCCTTCTTTTGTCGTTAGGGTTATATTACCCTCATACAGCCCTTCAGTTGCATTTTTGTATTCATTTATCCAGATATATTGCTTAGCTGTTTCATTGCCCAACAGAACGGGCATTGAGGTAATGTTCAGCCTTACTATTGTCCTTATATTTCCTGTAACACTGAATTTAATGTTAGCTAAGGGTTTGTCTAAGAAATTCTTAAAAGCAATATTACCTGCTCTTGTATCATCTGCAGCAAGCACCTCATCAAATTCTTTACTGCTAACAACGAAATCAATGCCTTTCTGCTTTATCTCGGTTTTATTCTCAACAATAGATTTCTCTACGGCTGTTTTGTTTTCCATTGATATTACTTCCGGTATTTTATTTAGGATATATACTGGGATTCTAAATTCTTTATCCAAATAAGATATAGTAACATAATCAATAACCACCCTTTGGTTTAACTGCCTGATATTTGTTTTATTGAAATAAACATAGAAATATTTGTTAAACCCTGATGGGAGTGGAATTGAACTGCGCGAAAGCCTTAAGTTCAAACCACCGACAGATAAATTAACTTCTGTCTGGTTAGGACCGCTATTATAAAGTGCAACCTGGTAGTAAGAAGACTCATCTATATCTACAACTATTATCCCGGGACTGAGGTACATTTGCTTATCTTGGTTAATAATTGCTATTGGTATTATAGAAACAATCTCCTGAAGTATATTGTCTCTGTTATAAGCCAATCTTACATTTATGTTGTATTTCCCATTATCTAGCTTTGGAAGGTTAAAATATATAAAATAACTATTATTTCCTAATTTTGTTATTATTGAAGAGACCTTGATTATTTGTGCATTGCTTAGATATATATCAGATGCTATTAATGGCCTTACTGGATCCAAGGTTAGATTAACATAAAACTGTACAGTATTTCCTGAAGAAAATTCATTTTTTTCATTTAAGAGCGTTAAAACAGTTGGAGAAGCATATGCATAAGCTAAGTTAATCAAAAGAAAAAGTAATAAAAACAAAAAACGTTGTGATTTCATGATTCATATTATCTTTTTATTAATTTTTCAGCTTCTCTTA
>JACPNI010000063.1 GCA_016185555.1 Candidatus Woesearchaeota archaeon
GAACTACCTTTGAAAGAAGAATTTATGAAAAAAGTTGAATCTATCAAAAAAGAAAAGCCTATAAAAGGTAAGTCTGTTTCTGATATATTCAAAAACGTAAGGTAGGGAAAATGTATAATATTGAAATAAAGCCTTCTTGCTTAGAGAGTATAGAAAAGCTTTGCAAGAAAAATCCTATTTTGAAAAAATCTTTGAAAAACAAATGAAAGAAACTGTGCAAAATCCACATCATTACAAACCCCTAAGATATGATTTAGCAGGCGAAAGAAAGGTTCATTTAATGAAAAGTTTTGTTCTCAAATTTATAGTTGATGAAAATATGAAAAAAGTTGAATTTATTTTCTTCGGACATCATGATGAGGCATATAACAAATTGAAAATGGCCGGATATTGTCCTTGTCCCTGTCAGAATGAATATCCACACAAAGTCAATTCCTAATCAAAATGCAAATAATACACCAAGACTTCAAAAATGGAGAGATAAAGGTAAAAATAACAGAATTAGAAGACTTATGGTATTTAAGCCATATAATAGACAAAAAAGATAAAATAACTGGCAGAACAATAAGAAAAATAAAGTTAGATAAGGAAGGGGAGAAATCCGGCAATATAATAAAAAAGCCTGCTGTCCTTTCTATAGAAACAGAGAAGGTAGAATTTAATCCTGAATCTGGCATATTGAGAATTTCTGGTGTAATAAGAGAAGGGCCCGAGGATGTACAGAAAGGAGTTTTCCATACAATTAATGTTGAAGAAAACTCCATTATAACAATTAAAAAACCCCAATGGCTCAAATTTCAGATTGAGAAACTTAAAGAGGCCTCTAATAAATCAACCCCCAATATCCTAATATGTGTGATGGACCGTGATGAAGCCTCCTTTGCTTTGCTTAAAAAATATGGATATGAAATGTTAAGTGATATAAGCGGGGAGGTAGAAAAGAAATACGCAAAAGAAAACCTTAAAGAAGGGGCTTTTTATTCTGATTTGATAAAGAAATTACAAGACTATGTAAACAGGTTTAATATCGAAAAAGTAATAATCGCTTCTCCTGCTTTTTGGAAAGAAGACTTATTCAAGGAAATCCAGAAGAAAGACCTTAACCTTGCAAAAAAAATAACAGTTGCAACATGCAATAACACGGGTAAAAACGGTATTGATGAAGTTCTTAAAAGAGATGAAGTTAAAAGTGTTTTAAAACAGGAAAGGTTGATTAAAGAAACAAATTTAGTTGAAAGATTATTAATGGAAATTGCCAAAGATAATCTCGGTGTTTATGGGTTTAATGAAACAAAAGATGCTGTTCGTGCTGGTGCTGTAGAAGTATTGCTCGTTAGCGATGATCTGATTAAAAAATTAAGAGAAAAAGAAGAGTATGAAGGATTGGATAATTTAATGAAAAATGTTGAGGCTGCTTCTGGTGAGATTTTCATAATCTCTGTTGAACATGATGCGGGTAAAAAACTTAAAGGTTTAGGTGGAATTGGTGCTATTTTAAGGTATAAGCTAAAGTATTAATTTTAAAGTAGTAACAAAATAGGAAGGTTTATAAACTCCTCTTTTATGTATTAAGGTTATGGCAGAAGATATTAAAAGAAACTTCGAATTTTTGTATTTTGGTAGAGGTAGACACATCTGTCCTAATAATAAAATTTTAGACCGACCATTGGAGATAATTAAAGAGCTCGGTGGAGAAGCAGTGATAGAAATTGATGAATCTGGATCAGACCACTATGAAGGTTATTGGAGAGGTTTCTCGTTTGACTTTAGAGTATTTAAATTCTCAGGATACTCCCTAAAAGCGTGTTTTACAAGAGAAGAACGTCCAGATCACCCAGAAAATCCAATGTATGTAACAAGAATAAGATTAGGAAACTATGATCTTGAGAAAAGGGATGAGGAAGCACTCACTAAAATATTATCTGCTGCATTATCTAAACTACCAACCTCTGATAGTCCATAATAAACATGAATCAAAAACCATGATGAAAAGAAATATGGCTCTGGGATTAGCAGGTCTGCTGCTGTTAAATGGATGTTCTAAAGAAACGCAACCGATTTCAGGAATAAATCAACCTAAAAACGAAATACAAATAGCTGATAACGAAAGGAATACACCAAACTATCTATATCCTCCATTATACAAGCTGTTTACTAAAGAAGATAAAATAGCGCACCTGATAGAAATACTAAACAATATTTATACCCCAAATAAATATAGTAGAGAAGAACTAGCAAAAGGAGTTAACGAAGAAGTAACTGACTATATTGAGAATTTAACGGGCAAGAAAATTGAAACAAGTGCTAGTGTAGTAAGACTAAGATACTCATGGGTCGGGTTATTATTCCCATTTGCTTCTGCTTTTTATGATGATAAAAATAACCGCATAATCCTAAATAAAGACAGAGGGCTTCTTGAACCATTCATTCTCGCGCATGAATTTGCACATGCAAAAGGATATGAAGGGGAGTTGGAAGCACAAATAACTGCATATTTTGCATTAAGAACATCTAATGATCCTATAATGTTTCAATCAGCTATTTTAGAAGAATTATTGTGTAATATAATCGTGTTAGAAAAAGTTCCTATTGCACAATCAAGAGATAAAGTTGTAAATTTTATTAAAAAAGCAAGATTAAAAAAAGAACCAAAAGAAGAAATTATAAAAAGTATGCCGCCACCCGGAATTTATGAGAGGGCTGTTTCTATTTTTACATCTCCACGGCTTGATCACCAAATAAGATCTCTTGGTGGTAATGGAATAAGCGATTATTGCTCGGGTTTTCTAATACATCTAGACCAACTTAAAAGACCCGAATATAAGATTAACAGATCAAGAGATTAAGCTTGGTATTGCTTTCAAGCCATACTTCATTAATCTTGGTTCCTTTATTAAAAGCTTAAATAAAAATTTTGTTGGAAAATCCCGGTCATTACTTTCTACAATATCCTTTATTTTCTTGAGATATTAATCTTAATGCAATCTAAAAACTATAACTTTATATAAAAGATTATTTAAATTTAATAGATATATTTAAAAAAATGAGAAAAATTGTAAGAAGAAGATTTGAAGGTGGCGGAACTACCGAAATAACTACCGGATTAGTTAAGAAAATAGAAGACTCAAAAGATAAAGATATTTCTTACTTGTTAATTAGGGGAGAAAGAGGTTTGGAGTATGTCGAATTCCCAAGAAAATTTTCTAAACAGGAAAGTGATGCAATTACTGGTAGTAGAGTTGAATATTCCAAAACTTCAATCCCAGTTATTTCCATAAATGCATTTGATACTGGGGTACAACTAGATTTTAAATTAAAATTCTTAAATGGACCCAATAAAGACCTAATATGGAAAGTGGAAGGAAAGGAAGTAAAGAAAGTGAGGAGGAAACAACCGCGATATTTAGAACCACCGTCACTAATAGATCAACTTAAAGATGTAGGTAAAGAATTATTAGATATGTATAAATTTTTAAGGAACAAGAAATCATAACAGCAAACCGGGAAGTGCTTTTAAACCATACTTCATTAACCTTGGTTCCTTCATCAAAAGTTTAAATAAAAATTTTGTTGGAAAATCCCGGTCATTACTTTCTACAATATTTTTTATTTTTTCCTGGGATATTAACCTTAATAGTTCATTATATTCTTTATCACAAAATCTATCCATTGCTTTTCTAATAGCCAAACCCAGCCATAAATCCTTGCCAAATCTTTTTCTCCATAAAGATTCATAATTTTGATTATTAACAATTGATTTAGTTAATTCCTGTGCACCCATTAAACCATAGATAA
>JACPNI010000052.1 GCA_016185555.1 Candidatus Woesearchaeota archaeon
GAATATAAAACCACATGTTTTACATACAGCAGGTTTTGCAACAAATCTGTCTTTATACTTGTAGGCTATACTTTTGAGGTCTTCAACTATTTCTTCTGTAGTTGCATTAAAATAGTCGCACATCTCTTTAACAGTATGTTCTTTTTCAGAAAGCATTAATGCAAGTTCTTCTCTTCTTGTTAGTGCCTTTTCTTTTATATAATCCTCTAACTCTCTTTTTTCTTTTCGGTTCATTATCTATTTTTATTTAACCTTCACATCAATAGTTTAGTTTATTTTTATATCATTGTCCGGATCAAAATCTTGGGCGTTTCTAGGGAATAGTCCTTTTTCAGCTCTTATTTTAAGGTTTTCTCCTATAAATCTTGCTCTATACAGAGAATTATTATATCATTCTCCATTATCTATAAAGTTTCTTTCCCAGAAGGTTCTAACATCATAAACTCTATAAACCTTTTCCCCATTTTTTAATTCAGCATAAACACTAATGGCTGGTATTTCTTTCTCAACAAGAGATCCCCAACCAAAATCAATTATTTTAACCCTCCCGGCAGTTATAGATATTTTTTTAGTATCTTCTGGTATTTCTTTAATTATTATTTCAGTAAGATCCATTTCCATCCTCCAAAATTATTTTTTATCAAAATAACATGTAGGTACATTTTCTAGATATCCACCAAATTTAGAAAATGCCTCTTCTAAGTTATATCTTGTTTTAAATTTTCCACTACAGTCTTCATCTGCTATTATATCTGCTTTAGATTCATCTTCTTTATTTAAAAAAATTATATAGATTACTGGTTTGTTATTAGTTAAAACTTCATTAAAATTTAATTCTCCCCTATAACCATTTATTATAATTTCACCTTTATCATGCACATCTTTAATTGAATCAGTTAATTTTGATTTATTTTTATCTGGGATTTCAAAACCATCTTTATTAATTTCTTTAGCCTGGCTGTTAACCCCAAATCCAATTAAAATACCAACTAATCCACCAATGAGTTTATTTTTCATATTAACCTCCAAAGTTGTTTTATTTTTATTTAGGCACCAGCTTTTTAAACCTTTCCTCTATCTTGTTCCAGTTTAAATTATCTAAAAATGCTTGTATATATTTTGCTCTATCTGGACCTTGATCAAAGTAATAAGCATGCTCAAATACATCAATTGGAATTATAGGAATTGCGCCCCAGACACCACCTTGGTTTTGAGTATCTCCAATAAAGTTTCTTAATTTTCCATCACTGGAGTCATAAGCCAATATTGCCCATCCTAAAGCAACCTTAGCAGAAGCAATAAGATCTTCTTTCCATTTTTCAAAAGAACCAAAGTCTTGTTCTATTCTTTTAATTACAGACAGTGAATTATCTGCCTTACCGTCTCCACCAAGAATATCATAATAAATTTCATGTAGTATTTGTCCATTAGCGCAGAATGTTTCCCTTTCCTTTAAACCCCTAAAAACACTGTAGTTTGCATTCGCCTTGCTCCTATCAACCTTTTCTAGTTCTAACTCTATTTCATTTCTTTTATTTACATAACCAGCATAATGTGTATCATGATGCCATTTATTTACCTGTTCAGAAATTCCCCTTAATGCATTATATGCAAAAGGTAATGGTTTAATCTTATGTTCTCTAGTCATTTTAAATACCCTCCAAGTTATACTGAAGATGACTCAAAAAGAAGTTATTTAAACTTTTCTTTAATAAAATATATATTAAGAACCTTTAAAAATTCTAACTGTTTTAAATTATCCAATGGAAGAGGCTAAAAAACATTCATTTATCCATTCTTTAGTTTTCACGATGTTATTTGCAATATTAATACTTAGCTTTATTTCTGTTGTAAATAATAAAGATGCTGAAAAGAATTCAATAACTGTTTCAGGTGAAGCAAGTGATTATGCCCAGCCAGACGAGGCTACATTAATTCTAAGTATTAATACAGAAGCAGCTACAACCTTGGAAGCACAAAGAAAAGGTTCTGAATTAAATAATAATGTTATAAATGCGTTAAAGAGATACGGTTTAAAGGAAAATCAAATACAAACTTTAAATTATAATATCTACCCAAAATATGATTATGATCCTGAAAGAAGAAGAGAACCTAGGATTACAGGGTATGTATTTTCAGTTTCTTTAAAGATAAGCACACAAGAGTTTACCAAAATTGGAGAGATAGCTGATGTTGCTATTGAAAATGGCGCCACCAACATGGATTCAATCTCATTTGATTTATCTGATAAAAAGAAAGATGAGCTTAGGAATACTATATTAGCTAAAGCTTCTGAAAATGCCAGAAATAAAGCTTCGAGTAAGCTAAAGCTTCTGAAAATGCCAGGAGTAAGGCCTTAAGCATTGCAGATGCATTAAATGTCAGGTTAGGAAAGCCAATATCAGTTAAAGAATCTTCTATTAGTTCCATCCCAATCTATAGTAAATCTATTGAATCTTCTGCCCAGGCACTTGAATTACCACCGAGTAAAGTACAGGTAAGTGCTAGCGTAACTGTTTCTTTTAAGATAAGTTAATCCACAGTAAATAAGGTATTGTCTTTCCCAACGTCAAACAACCCTATTCTTGCACCTGCATCAAGCCATCCATGGGCGTAGTTTAAAGCAGCAAAAGCATTTACAATGTCGCCTTTTTTTTCAAAATGCTTTGCATCTTCATAGTATCTTGTTGCCATGTCAAAGAAATCTTCTGCAGCTTCTTTAGCATTTATCTCAGCTTTAGAATTTATTTTAACTTTTTTTAAAGCCCTTCCGGTTACATCAAAATATTTTTTTAATTTTTCTTCTGTGATTGTATTCATAAATCTAGAATTAGATCTTTCCGGCTTCTGCCTTTCTCTTTCTCTTCTCGCGCTTAATTCTTTTTCTCTGCCACTTCCAGCGCATCTGTCCTTTCTTCTTCCAACGCCTTGAACTTCTTTTCATTAACTTTAAATCCTCTAGAATTGTGTTTAAATAAGTTTTGGTTACTTGTTTTTAACCATAAAATAGTATATAGTTGACCCTATTATCCCGCCGAATATGATAACTAGTGCCCATAACAACTTCTCGTTATCGCCTTTAAACTTTCTTCCGAGGCAGTCTACAAGCATCCATATCCAGAATACAAATACAAATATGATTAAAGCCATAATTGAGAACATAAAAAATCCAAATCCCAATCCAAGTCCTAATAAACTATTCCAAAGCATATTGTTTATCAGATTAACTTTGCTTATATAGTTTGTCATGCAATAATTTTTGTATACTACAATTATAATCTTACAGTAGCTAAATAATTATAAATTGGTTCTAGGTAACAGAAGAATGATAGTTGTTAATGTTGGAACTACAGGAACAAATCCTGAAAAACATTCTATTGTGAGTATAGGCGCAGTTGATTTTTTAGACCAAACAAATCAGTTTTATAAGGAATGCAGGATCTGGGAAGGTGCTGAAATAACAGAGAAGGCTTTGGAAATAAATGGTTTTTCTATTAAGGATATTACAGATCCAAATAAAGCTTCTTTAGAACACACAATAAACTTGTTTTTGGAATGGACCGGGTATATTGCAGATAAGACTTTAGGCGGTTATAATCCTTCTTTTGACATGGGCTTTTTGAAGAATTCTGCAGAAAGGTATGGTCTTAAATGGAGTGCTGGTTATAGAACAGTGGATTTGCATTCATTGAGTTATAGCGAGCATCTGATTTTAGATGTAAACATGCCGATAAAGGATGGAAAAAGCGATTTAAGTCTAGATAAAACATTAAATTTTGTTGGTTTACCAAATCAGCCTAGACCACATAATGCTTTAACTGGAGCTAAGTTGGAAGCAGAGGCATTTTCTAGGATTATCTATAAGAAAGGTTGGCTTTTTGAAGAGTTTATGCATTATAGCCTTCCCCATCATCCGGCTCGAGGAAATAAAATTTTTTAAGAAACAATATAAATAGGTATAATTTCTATAAATAAATGGATAAAAAAGAGAGCTTTTTAAACTTACTATATAAAAAATTCCCAGACCCTTATACAACAATAATCTTAAGTTTAATTATCCTTTTTATCGTTAACAGTGGTTTAACCTATAATGCAGTTATTGCTTTTTTTCTTGCAACATTAACGGCTTTTATAGTAGAAACTTCAATACTTTATTTTAAATTTAAAAAATACGTATTTCCAAAAACAGCTATAATTACCTCTTTAATTGTTGTTTCTATAGTTGATTCCGGAAGCTGGTTAATAATCTCTTTAGCAGTTTTATTAGCCTTAATCTTTAAGCATACAATAAGATATAATGATGCACCGGTTTTTAATCCAGCTACCTCCGGTTTATTTGCAGCCTTAATGTTGAACCCAAATGCAGGAACCTGGTGGGCTAATTCAAATACTATTGCAATATTAATTTTAGGAACAATTGTATCCTGGAGAATTATACTATTATATCTGTACTGATAAATTTATTCTTATATCCAAGTACATTTAATCAATCACTTTCTTTTGCAGTTTCTTTCTTTCCGTTTTTTTCTGGATTTATGATGTTAACAGAACCTAGAACAAGCCCTAATTCTATTAAATCTCAATTAATATTTGGAGTATTTGCAGCCATAATGATGCAGTTATTCCAGTATTTGCAGTTTGTTTCTCCCTTCTTGATTGGGATTATGATTTCTAATTTATTGCGATATTGGTTGGAATAAATATCTCTCTACTCGTATCTCAAAGCATCAACCGGATTTAATTTTGAAGCCCTATAAGCAGGAATTGCACCAGCAATCAT
>JACPNI010000053.1 GCA_016185555.1 Candidatus Woesearchaeota archaeon
ATATGCCTGCTGTTTTTCTTGTTTTATTTTTCATATTTAATCCCCTATACTATTTTTATTATAACAATGTCTACTTTGGTGATTTGATTCCTTTAGGTGGTGACAAAAGAAGATCTAGTGTCTCCTTATCTAACATATCTCTGACTGGTTAATTTTACCATTTTTATTTTTGAGTATCCTCTTTTCTAAGTTTTAAAAGGTAATTTGGTTCAGCATTGCTAATAATTTCAGACAAGCATGGCGCTCTAAGTTTCCCAGCAACATCAAGCTCCTTACCTTTAGGAACTTTTATTAACCACATCCGTTCTGTATATAATACCCATTTACTTTCATAACCAATACTTTTTATAAAATACTCTACTTCTTTAGGATACAATTGAAGTGGTCTAAAAGTAACAATAACCTCTCCTTCTTCATATTCCTTGTTCGTGGCAATACTTTCATTTGCTTCATTAAAACATTTAACATAGTTATCCATATTCAAATGATCGGCATTAGCAGTATTATATGCTAAACTAGATCCTAATACTATTCCCAATATACCTGCTGTTTTTCTCATTCCATTTTTCATTTTTATCTCTTATACTATCTTTATTATCACATCAAAATATTTTGAAACAATATTCTGAAGGTTTTTCAGGTTCTTTCTGTCTCTTCCTATTAAAATAGCCCTATCCCTCGTATCTTTGGCCTGTATCGATACTGTCTTTTCCTCTGATTTATAAACGTTTCCATTAGCCGGGTAAATGAGGTTATTAATGAACTTCAGAACATCCTTATTAAACTCAATTACCTTGATCTTTTTATTCAGCATCTGGGAAAGTCTTTGTATATTGGCTCCATGTTTTCCTATTGCTCTGCCCGCTTCACCTTCACTTACCATAAAAACAAGCTCGCTATTGTCAATAAAACAGTCCTTAACTGTAGTTCTTGTCAGTGTTTCAAAAACATTTATATAACCTATAATCTCAGTGTTATAAGAAATCATCTTCTTTTTAATAGCCTAAAACTGTAATAGAAAAAGGTTTTTTACAAATAATTCCTATCTCTTCATTTGGAACATCCAATTCAACAACAGCTGCCTCTGTAAGCTTTGCATATTTGCTTATCATTTGCCTTACTTCTGAAGGGCAATTGGAAGCTAAAAAAACAGTTTTGATTTCACCAGATCTTAACTTTTTAAATACCTCATCCTTGCCAAATACCATTTTTTTATCCTTCAATGCTTTCTTGAGCGTTTCTACTGTCATATTATTTTTTCTCCTTTTTTTCCTCATTAATCTTTATGTTTGCTATAAGTTTTGGAAGACCTGTACCTAAAGGCACTGGTTGGTTCATTATAACATTTTCTATAACTGAATTTAAGAAATCCTGCTCACCAATAAGGGACGCATTAATTATGTGTTTTATAGGCGTTTCAAAACTTGCCCTAGCCAACACACTTTCTTTATCGCTTGTTATGCCGCTTCTTGTTATCCCTTTGATTGAACCGCTTGTTGTCATCAAATCTGCAATAAACATTACATGCCTTATATCTATATCAATACCCTGATCCTTAATAACCTTTAATGCTTCTGCCATTATTGCTTCTCTTGCTGCATCAATACCAAGAACCTTTGCTATTTCAAATACATTATTCGTAGTTATTCTTGTCGGATCAACCTCTTTTATCATCATAACTTCCTTAAGATTTGAGCCTGTCGCCAATATCACAAACTCTCCGCCCTGCTTTACAGGCAGTACCTGCTTTATACCTGCAACACCCTTAACATATGTACCTTTGATTTTTTCTTTTAATTTGTAAATCTCTTTTAGCTCAAGCTCCTTCTCGTTTTCCTTGGGTTTAATGCTGTGTTAATGTATCGAGCAAATATTTATCTGTAATCTTCAAATTCTTCATTGCCTTCTTATCTAATGTAACCTCTACCTGCAATTTAACAGCATCAACTGAAAATTCAGAGCTTATTTCCCTAAGCTTTGTTTCTCTTAAAGCTGCAGCAACTTCTTTTACTTCATTCTGATCCTGATTATATGGCTTCTTAAGAAATATCTCCATAAATGGTGTTGATACATTTTCCCTTCCATCGAATATCTCAATCAATCTTGGTAAACCCAGACTAACCTGCAGCTCAGCTACACCTGCAAAATGGAAGGTATTTAATGTATTATGTGTTATTAATCCATCAAATGTTGTAAATGTTTCTAACCCCGGAACAGATAAATCATAAACATATTCATATTCATTATCAGCATACTCTATATTAACTATTTCATCCCATACCACATCAGAATTAAACATTCTATGCATAACCTTAAGTTCCTTATTTATATCTACATTTTTTTCTTTAGCTAACTTTTCAAATAACCTTATGTATCTATATAATGCAGTTCTGCCAATCTTTTGCCTCTTTGTAAAATTATTAACGTATCTTGTTGGATAATTTAATTTTTTAGCTGTTTCATAAAATAAATCTCCAAAACCAGAAATCATGTCAGTATAATCACGTGAATAATTATTCCAGAAGTTCTTGGCATTTACGGACATTTTCTCTAAAGCCTTTAATTTATAGCCGATATCAGAACCAATATGTGCTAAAAACAATGGTGCATATTTATATGGTATTAATAACCAATGCTGGTTCTTTTTATCCTTAACCTTATAGGAGAAAATTTTAAATCTTGATAATAATAATGCTATTCCGTCAATTAGTTCTTTTGAATTTGAGGAAACTCTTATTAGATTTCTATCAGCATGGAAATTACCATCGCCATCAAAATAACCCCTTAATAAACCTGCTGCAAACTCATCTTTAGCACTATAAGCAAATTCAGGTACATGTTTATTAAATGAACCACTTTCACAGGTCGTTGAAATCAATCTGGCCAATAAAGAAGAATTAACTGTTAAATCCCTTGAAGGTGCAAATCCCCTATGATGATATTTTTCTTTATAACCAAGTTTAAGATCTTCTAAAAATTTCTTTGCATTTTTGATATAATTGTCATCTAAATTTGATATTGAAACCTGTCCTGAAGTAGCATTGCCTTCAGCTAAATAAGCCCCTATAAACCAGCCAAAATTCCAATCCAACTTTAGTTCTTTAGGAATTAATTTAGTTGGTCTATAACTCCTAGCAACCCTAAAACTTTCTTCATTGGGTAAGTTAACGTAATTAGAAACTGTTAAGAGTGAAGCACAATGTTCTGGTAAGTATTTCATAACCGGAATTCTATCACCAGTTCTTAACCCTTTACCAACTATAGGAACCACCATGTTATTTAATCTGGTAACGAAAGAATGATTATCAGTTGCAACTATTTCCCTTCCTGATGCTGTGGTTAATTTAATTAATTTATTAGGTGATTTATGCCTGCTTAGTTCTACTATTCTTTTCCATTCTATTTTTTCATCCTGATTGATACTGGGAACAAAAATATCTAAATCTTCTATAGGGAGGACTTCTGAATCTTCATTAATTTTTATCGCACCATTCATAGACATAAAAGTATTTACAAATTCACCAATTTTAGTAATCCTTATTTTATCTTTAATCTTAACAATTATTTTTTCATTATGGCGAATAGACATTTGAGTACTTGGTTCACCGAAGCTTTCTGCTGTTATTACCCCTATAGCTTCTCCTGGATGTATTCTTGCCCTCATATATTCTTCCTCAAGCCTTCTTAACGCTTCTTCTTTTTGTTTTTTGTTTAGTTTTGCAATTGAAGCTTCTTCCTCAAATTCCTTGAGTAATGGTTCAGGAATTCTGCCTTTGTAATCATTTATTTCCATTTTTATTTCTCCACGTTACTTTTTAGTTTATTCTCTAAAGTTTTAACTTGCTTTTCCATTTTTTTATCATTTATACAAATAAAAGAAAATCCGACCCCAATAGAAGATATCATAGTTAAGAGACCCACACCAAAAGTAGCAGAAGATACAAGAGCAGTTTTCTTTTCATAGTTTATAACTTCCTCAAATTCTATATTTTTAGACCCATCTTCAATTCCCTTTAATAGAGGATTGTTATTCTGTTTATAAGAATAATATAACCCAGATGCAACTATTAAACCAATCCCAAGTAATGCACCATAAATAGCCTTTCTAGCAATGTTTTTATTTTTACTATAATATGCATCTTTAATTTGTTTAATATCCCCTTGCTTTTCTAACCAGTCTTCTACGTCTATTTCCATGCTCTATTCTTCCAATTAATTTTTCTCCCTTAGTTTATAAAATTCTTCGTTATATTGATATCTAATTTCCTTTTCAAGATCACTTAAACTTTGTTTTTTCTTATCATTATCTTGCAGTTTTCTTACTATCCCTATTTGTTCAAATGGATTTAATTTACCAGTTTCAATTACAATTAGACCATATCCAAGAACTAAACCAAAGAACAGAGTGCCATATAACATATGTCCTAAAAGTTTTCCCATTGGAACCATTGGAACAGTCCCATGTTTAGCCCTTTCATCTTGATCGCCTTCACTAACATCTTGGATGGCCCTCTTTAGGTAATAATGAGCACTAAATCCAGGTAAATATTTTCCTACTTTATTAAATTCCATTTTATTCTTCACTTGCCACTACCTTAACTATTCTTTTCACATCAATTGTCCCACCATCACTTTTGGAGACATCTATATTATCGTCACCATAATTAAACTGTATTATTGTCTTGGTAGCATCTCTTACAGTACCATCATATTCTACTTTCAAGTCCTGCAATGCATTAGCAAGTCTTCTATATAAGTAACCTGACTTGGGTGTTCTTAATGCAGTATCCATTAAAGAATCCCTTCCGGTCATGGCACCAAAGAAAAACTGTACAGGATCAAGACCATTTTTAAAACCAACATCAATAAACCCTTTTGATTTCGGGCTTTTATCATCTTTCTTAAACAAGGTTAATGTTCTTTTATCATAACCATTTTTAATCCTTTTCCCTCTTAAAGCCTGCTGTCCGACTACTGCAGCCATCATAGCAAGATTAAGGATATTTCCTCTTGCACCGGATCTTGCCATTACTATAGTATGATTATTTTTCTCTGTTGCTTGTGTTGCTATCAAATCTCCAACTTTATTTCTTATTTTATTCAGGTTCTGCAATATCATTATTTCAAGTGTTTCTTCAATAGTCCTGCTTGGAAGAGGGTCTAATTCCCCTTTATTATACCTCCTAATTAGTTCATCAACCTCTGATTTTGCATCACTTATCTGCTGCTGTATTTTTTCAATAATCTCCTTCGGCAGATCAGTATCGCTTAAGCCAGAACTGAATCCTCTCTTTAGCAATACATTAATCCCAAGTTTAGCTATCTTATCAACGATATAAAGCGTTTTCTCAGATCCATATTTTTTATATATTTCTCTTACCAAAGTCCCTTTCTCCTCTCCAATTGAATTTACATCAATAAAACCTTCTACTATTTTGCCTTTTTTAATAATCAAAGGCTGTTTACTTTTAGTTTCTCCAACGAAATTGAAGTCGTCTGGCAATAGCACACTGAAGATATCTTTTCCTTGTACAGCGGATTTAAACTTTTCAAAACCAGAATCAATTCCTATTGAGATCAAAAGCTCAACTGCTTCTTCCCTTGTAAGGGTTAATTCTTTTGTCAATAAATAACATCCAGATATAGAATCCTCTATAACCCCAATGACATTTAATCCATTCTTTGGTGTAATTATTTGTGTCTGTACCTGCATAAGTGTTTCTGCTTCTGCAATCGCTTCCTCTGTTTGTGGGATATGGAGGTTCATTTCGTCACCATCAAAATCAGCATTATATGGGAGACAATTCCCAACAACAAAAGAATTTGCTATAAAATTATGGTTTGAACTTATTGTAGTTATATCCTGCGCAATAAATGGTTCTATTTCTTTTTTCTCTTTAATCCCTTCCCATACAACACCCGTCTTACTTAAACCTTCTGTGGTAATTTTAACAAAGTCATCAAAATTCCAAAAGTCTTTTGAGGTATATTGATTAATTGGTGGTTTTCTATAAAGCCAAGTATGCACAGTACCCTTAGGAACATTTAATATTTCTGCTATAACTTGCGGTGAATATTTCTGAGAATACAATACTTTAGTATTTTTAAACTTCTCAATCTGATTTTTAATTAAGTGGTTCTTATATTCTAAATAATGATAAGTTAATCTT
>JACPNI010000001.1 GCA_016185555.1 Candidatus Woesearchaeota archaeon
GATAATATTTCTGTTGTAAAATTGTAGTTTTTCGCTATTTTGATTACGCCGAAGAGAATCTCATGCATATTTGGATCAAAATTGGTTTCGGAATAAAAAGAAACTCCAGTATCAAGATTTTCTTTGTTTGTTATTAAAATTCCTCTTTCAGCATCAGAGTAATTTTCTGTTATATGCGGTTCTATGAACGTACCGATTCTATTCTTGAACTCATTATTAATAAAATTACTCCATATATTCCTTAAAGTTATTCCATTTTCTGATTCATTAAAATCAAGGTAAACAGGAATTATTGGATTTAAGAATTTGGTAGTGAGTATATTGTATATATTATTACCTAAATTTAGCGTAAGCATACTTTTAAGGAAGTCAATAGGAAAAACCTTTGGCATCAAATAGCTATTAATCCTAGGAAATCCAGATTCATTTATATTACTTATTCTATTATCCTCAATTTTAACTGTTTTTATGTAGTAATCTGGATGGGATATCTTGATAATATCTCCTAGTGATTTATTGTAAAAGCAATATTCTCCTCTATCGTTGCTTAATGTTTCTTCAACTTTTACATTTTCAGTGTATAACTCAATTAAAGCATTTGATATGGGAATTTCTAAGTCATTTGGACCTAAAGCGCTTACGATATTCCCATTAATACCATCATTTCTTATAAAAACAGCAAGTTTTGGCGAGTTATTTATTTTAATGGGCTTTATTTTAGCGGGAATATTTCCTATAGAAGCTAAAAAGCTCTTTTCTTGTATTTGAATACCTTTTCTTCTTACTTCTTTCAATGGAAGAGAATACCAGCTTGCACCATCATTTATTATTAAGTTATCATTAATTGCAAGTAACTGCTTTGGATATTTAACGCTTCCTATAAATTTGGAAAAAAAGTTTGAATCCAGTGTACTGGCGGCGCCTTCTAAACTAATTGGATCGTTATTTATTTGATTTAGATAATGCTTATGGAACGTATCATTATCGCTAGCAATCAGGTAATCCGGTATTTCGTTATTAGAAAAATTATAAGAAGAGAGATCTTTAATATTAAAATTAAATATATTTCTTATTACACCTGTAACATTGCTGCATCCATCATTAATATTGCATAAACTCCATTCAGTTAAGTCATTAGAAGCTAAATAAGCAAATGTATTTTCTTTATTATCAATATTTGCTATCTCACCAGTAAAATCTTTTGCAATAAGCTTTTTATTCCTAAAATTTAAGTCATAAAGAAAAATATCATATTTTGATGTTATTCTATCAGCAAGTTTGGAATTTTTGATAAGATTATAGTGATCCAAATCAATTTCATTAAAATACGATTTAGAAATATCCTGGTTAGGTGATAAGTCAAAAATCTCGCCATTAGACTTGTAAAGTTTTCTTTCTTCAATAAGCCTTCCATCTTTTGTTAATCTTACCTTATTAACAATTTTTTCTAGGCCTGAGTGCTCTTCTGAATTTATATTTAAGGGATTAAGTAAGGTTAATCCACCTGTGGCTATTAAGAATTTGATAAAAGCTCTTCTTTTTATGTCCATTATAGATTTTCATATAGAACTTATTTAAAAATTCTTCTAGTCAATAGCAGCAGTAAAGTAGTATAATGGATTTTGCCCATCCAAGGATTCAAATTCAACTGTCCATGAACTGGAAGCCCTGCCATTGACAACATTTACACTTCTGGGGGCAAATGAAGCACTCCTTCCAGTCTGTACATTCTTTACAAAGAACTTAACCTCTTTGCCATTACATCCTTGTGTGGTTATAACCATCAATTCAACATTTTCATACTGCCTGGCATTAGCATTGCCCCATTCAGCACTGATAAGCTTGCATACATCAACATTAACTGTCTTATCAGTTCCTTCCTGATAAGATCTGGAAGCATCAACATAACATTTAACCTCTTTGCCTGAACTTGCCTGTGTAACAGTTCCGGCATTGCAGTTAAACCTATAGCTATTGCCTGTTTTAACACCTGCTGTGCAATCAACACCCCCGATACTGGCCTTGATGCTTCTTAGATTGCCTGCATTAGCTGTACAGGTAACTTCCAGTGCATCATTTTCATTGGGATTATTAACTATAGTAGAAACCGAATCCAATGAAACCTTGCAATTAGGATCTCCCTTATTCTTTATTGTTCCGCCATCATAATCAGCTTCATTTCCATCACAGTTATTATCCAGATTATCACTGCAGCTTGTTTCTGTTGCAGGAACTCCGGTAGGCCTTCTGTTATTATCACAGTTCTGGGAAGACCAATAGCAGCCATCACATGATCTTACCTGCAACCCACAACCGTTATTGCAGGTTGTTGTTGAAACATCTACCTGGCCTGCAGAACAGTCACATGGTGGACTGTATGGTGGGGTATAACCTCCATCATCATAATATGTTGGTGTTGGAGCTGTAGTTGTAACTGTAGGACTTCTGCCACTTGGTGGTGTTCCTCCACTACTTGTAGGCGCGCTACCAGTAGAGACATAATATTTGTCTGATTCTCCGGTTTTATAGTTATAGTTTTCTACTTGTGTTGAACTAGACCCCGGGCTATAATACCCACTTCCATCTGGAGTAGCCGCCCAGTTTTCTTGTGGGGTTGTTGTAGTGCTTGAAATAGGTGTAGCAGTTGTTGTATCCACAGTTGTTAATGTTACCCCCCCGCCCGGGCTTTCATTAATAAATGTTATCTCAGCTAGAACAATTCCAACAAATATTAAAACCAAAATAATATAAATTAAGTTCTTTCTCATTTAAAATAACCCCTTTATACCAATATTTATTATAATATCTTTTTGTATGCTTCCATATACAGTTGGATAATCCTTATTTGCTATCTTATCAAAAAGTGCTTTATCATTATCATTAAAGCTTGATTTGCAGAATGATTTTATATATGCATAATTATAAACAGGTGCAAGTGCATTATCATCAGGATTATTAACAGCTTCAGTACTTAAAATACTATTATAACTTGGTATGTCATTGCATATATTCTTCTTTAATGTTTCAGTATCAATCTGGCTGTCTATTTTTTCTATTTGATCATAAGTAGAAACCCCGTTTGATAATGTCCTGAGTAACAAAGCCTGTTTAAACCTGTTGAATAGGTCATTATATTGATTATTTGTAAGCTTTAATCTCCAAAATTCTACCTGTGTTTTTCTAAACTGTTCTAATCTGTGCATCAAAACTATGGTAAAGAAAGTATCCTCTGATATTTCATTAGAGATATCAAAAGAATCTTTGTAGTTTTCCATCATGAAATTTTTTAAGGATTCTTTTTGAAGCAGGATAGCATCTGAAACATTTAACTTTTGCTGTGATGATACGTAGAAGTATACTTCTCTTATGCTGCATTTATTATTCTCGCATTCATTCTTAAATTTGGTGTCTAATCTATTTATTAAATTATTTTTATCCTGGTCATTTAGTTTTTTATCTTTAAGACCGTAGTATATTGTTTCAAAAGAATTTGACATATTGCTGTTCTTTTTGTATTGAATGTAACCATACCCGATAACTGAAACAATTATGATTAATATAAGCACTGAAATTATCCAGACTCTTCCAGTAGAATTTTTCCTCCTCTTTCTCTTTTTCAAAACCATTGATTTAATTAAGAATAACTACTTTAAATAAATTTTGGTGTATTTTTGGTGTTGTGTTGTCCTGAATTAATCTTCTCTCTAGAAAAAAGATAGATCAGAAGACAGATTCCTTGTAAGAGATAGGGATCTGGAAAGGAACATTCAACTTTTTCAAGATGCTGACAGGGTGTTTGAGAAGGAGCGTGAACTACCCTAACCTAAAATGTTTGGCATTTTGAGGTTAAGGCTTCCTGCGAGTGACTAACAATTGTTAGCCCTGTTTGTCGCAGATTACTGACAAACTGCCAGTAGGATGTCCACAATCCATCCCGCGATAGGTAACACAACATTATGTTGATTGCAGAGTTCCTGTCCCTGTCAATCCTGTTACCACAACCACATATATATTCTCTCTTTTCCAGAGGCATATCCTGTTCTTTTCCACATACACAACATCTTCTGGAAGTGCCTCTCTCGTTGATTTCCACTATTCTTTTGCCTGCAAGTTTTGCCTTGTAAGTCAGAAATCCAATCACTCTTCCAATATGGCCTGTATTCTGCAATGCCCTGTGCAAACCTTTTTTATATTTCTCTATTTTGCACATTTGTTTTGGTGACAAATCACCAACAATTATGGTGTTTGCTTTTGTATTGTCAATTATTTTCCTGCTCAATTTATGCTGAAAATCCTTCTGCTGATTTGCTGATTTTGTTTTGCATTTGTTATGAATGCCATTCAGCAATTGCCATTTTCTGCTGAACTTCCTGCAATGGTCACGCTTGCTTTGTAATTCTTCAGTTGGCTTTTGCCAGTATTTATCCGGTCGCTGGTTTGTAAATTCCCTGAATTTACC
>JACPNI010000054.1 GCA_016185555.1 Candidatus Woesearchaeota archaeon
AACTAGACTAGATAAACAGCTAATAACCAATTGAGTGGAGGTAAAAAATGAGTAAGTATGTATTAAGAAAAAATGGCGAAGTCTTATATGAAGGCACGAATTTTCAAGTCGTTTATGGTTTAATTCCGGAAGAAGCAAGTACATCTACTGGCAAAGAACCTGACACAGAATATACTCTATCAAATGCATACGCCTTGGCCAGAGGGAATATTGTTATTTCACATATGAAAAATGTAGTGGTAGGCCCAGATGGCACACTTAAGGGCAGAAAAAGTAAAATTGATAATGAAGATCAAGAATATGCTTTTGTCCTTCTTCCAAAGCAAGATTTAGAGCTTTTATTAAAAGAAGAAAAGTAGTTTTAGTAAATTAGGAGGTAAAGAAAATGAAGTATTACATGTTAAGAAAAAATGGAGAGACAATATATCATGGAACTGAATGGGACCAAGTTGTTAAATTTGTTCCGACAGTAGGAAATTTTAAAGAGACGGGTAATGTTTATGATTTAAGTCATATATCTTTTTCAGGGGATAAGATAGTTTTTTCTTATCACAGTGATGTAAGGGATTTTTATAGTAATATAAAAAGCAAGGGCAATAAAGAAGCTGAAGCTGTTACAGTACCAATTGTGGGATTAGAAAGTTTACTAAGGACTATAAAGAGTTGTCAAGTTTTGTAGGAAGACAAGAAGCACAAGTTATTGGAGGTAAAAATGACATATTATATATTAAGAAAAAATGGAGAAGTTATTTATAATGGGGGGGATTTTGAACAAATTAAGAAGCTAACCCCAGAGCATTCAGGGGTAGATAATTATAGTATCCTTTATATGTCTCCTATAGGGCCGTTATTTAATATTGAGTTTGCTAATCAAGTTGTTAAGTCGAGTATGGGGAACACTGTTTATCTTGGACCTTGTGATTGGAAAAGCATGCAGGTCCCTTTAAAGGATTTGGAGATGTTGGTAAAAGAAGCGAAAGAAGAATCAATAACGGCCAAAACAAAATCAAAGAAAAACAAGGCAAAAAGAGAAAGCCCAAAAGCTATAAGCATGGAATATGATAGAACGTTTCCACAACCACCACAATATAAAAGAGGTCAGTGTATGTTATAAATCAAGATAATAAGCTTAGGAGGTTAAAATGAGTGAATATTACATATTAAAGAAGGATGGAAAAATTGAATATGAAGGCAAAGAATGGTGTAATCTGGTAGCTTATGTTTCAGCGAGAAAGTCAAAGAAAGGATATACGCTTTCTAGTATCTCTATTCAGAATGGCAGAGCTTTAGTTTCACATGTTTATTATTTAGAGATTTTTTTAAAGCCAAGTGTAGAGCCTTGTAGCACAGTGGTAGATATCCCTTTAAAAGATCTAGAACTATTGTTGAAGGAAGCTAAAGAAGGGATCGAGGTTTATAATAAAGAAAGCAATTCATGTGGTTGCTGGAATAGCGGTTATGAAGGGCGGTAAAAAATGCAGAAACTAAGCGGGTGGCATGAAAAAGGATATCACTTTGAGGTGTATGTTCCAACAACAATTTTTGAACCTAAAAAAGGCTATATTAAGGCATCAAGTAACACTTCTATTGATCAGTTTTCATTCAAATTAAAAGAAATGCCAAAATGGGAAGTTCCCTGTCAGTGCATTCTTTTAAGCAGGAATGATGAAAGATCATTAGAAGTAAAAGTAAAACAAATTCTTAGAAAGTTACCAAAAATTAGGGTATAGGTTTTTTATTTAAAGGAAGTTAATGTTTTTTTCTTATACCCTCAAGATAATCAAGTTCTTTTATCAACTTTTCTATATTAATCACTTCACCCATTAGAGCAATAAGATTGATCTTGTTGTATTTGGGTTTCAATAAAATCCAAATTTTGGCGGGTCTTGACAACATAATCATATGTTACATAAACAATAGAGCCAATGGTATTTACTGCCTGTTCTTCACTTAATCCTTTAGTCATAATACAGTAAAATATCCTACTTTGGTTTATATAAATTATCCCACAATCGTGGAAGTATCTTTCACCATTATCCTCTTTTATTCCAAATTTTTGCGCAACAGCAACATCTTCTGGAAGATTTGCAAGCTTTTTTATATCAAAAACAGTTATATTTGTCATTAAGGATAAGATATACTCAGAATTTTCGGGTTCTAGGAGTGTGGATAAATATAAGCTTGAAAACAGATTGTATATGGATTTTGTGTTTGTAGGTTCATCTTCTACACTAAAGTTAATCGAATTATCTAAGATAATATCGTTACTATAGTAATCTAAGTAGTTTTCAAGAAATTGCCAATCTTTTAATTGTATATTCCTTTGAAGTACCCTAAAAGCAGTATTATCAGAGTCTTTAATCATTTTTTCTAGAAGTACTCTTAACTGCATCTTTTCTTCTTTTGTTTTGTAAAGATCACCAAAAGAGGATGTTCGGTCATTATCCTTAATTTTAAGCATAGTATCTAAGCTTAATTCACCTCTTTCCACCCTCTTCATTATCAAAATTGCAATAGGAATTTTATTAAGGCTTGCTGATAAAAATCCGACTCTTTCATTTATACCAATAGAAGCACCATCTCTCAAATTAACTATGTACACCGATATATTTGGGTTTCTTTTTGTTATCTTATCCTCTATTACTTCCTTTAAAGGGTTAAAGTTCTCTATCAACAGACTTTTGGGTTGAAGTAGGCCAGAGTATATTCTTAGGGATAAAAGTCCATCTTTGATTTTACCCAGGAACTTTGAATTCATATCTGCTTTATTTTTATAAGAGATAGTTAAAATAAGAATAATAATTATGACAGCTTCAAATACAACCAAGAGTTTTAATTTATTCACTATAAAAGCCACTTCTCTATCTTTTTAAATTTTTTTAACTGTTTAATAAAATAAAATTCTCTTTATCTGCTTTTTCTTATTGCACCCAGGTAATCCAGCTCTAAAATAAGCTTTTCTGTAGGGAATATTAATTCATTTTCAACTACCTTAAGATAACCATTTTTGACTAATTCAGGATAACCTTCTTTATAGTTCTTAAATTTTATTAGTTCTTTTATTGAGACCCCTACAATAGTTCCTGTAAATTGACTAAGATTAAGAAGATCTTCTAAAAGAATAAGTTCGCTTACTTCTGTGCAACGTTTAAGAAAAGCCCTTCCACTATAGCTTTTAATATCATACTCTTGACTTAATTTTCTACCTTCATCATTAGTGTAAACCTTAACAAAAAAAGGAAGAATTTCTATTAATTTGCCTTCTTCATCAGTCCATTCCATATGTTTAGGACCATAAAAGAGGTATAAAAATCTTTGCCTAAATTTTTTGCAATTCCAATAGATTTAAATCTAGGTTATTTTTTAATATTGTTATGAAATCTAAGAAGGAAAAGGGAATAGAAAAAGAAGAGCTAAAGGAAGAGAGAGCATATCAATGCTGGAGTTGTGGATTTATTATACAACAGGCAATAAAACCAGATAATTGTCCGGAGTGTAAGAGTAATAAATTGAAGGAAAAGCCTGTAGAGTTTGAAGAAGAAGAGTAATTTGATATAATCTTTTGAATATAGAAAAATTCTTAAATGAGATAGTAAGTATCAAAACCAATGGTAATCGAGAATAAGGGATCAAGGGTTTTAGAAGCGTTAAACAGGATAAAAGATAAACCTCTTTCAAAGCCTAAGCCAAAAATACCTTCTTTTTCAATAGGCGAGAATAAAGAACCAAGGGTTGAAACAGAAAATTCTTTTGTTGCTAATGTTGAAAAATCACTTAGAAAAGTAGAAGAACTAGACGCTAAAATGAAAAAAGATAGCAGCAATTACCTTTCATTATATTGGGAACTTGTTGAAGCTGAGAAAAGATTTTTAGATGCAATACAGGCAATGGAAGAAAGAAAAATAAGGGTTCCTGATAATTTTATGAGAAGAATTGATAATAGAAAACAAATGATAAATGAGAGAAAAACAAGAGCATC
>JACPNI010000002.1 GCA_016185555.1 Candidatus Woesearchaeota archaeon
TAGAAGGAAAATACATAATAAATGTAAGGGAAAGGCACAATAAACCTCTGGCTGCTTTAGCAGAAGCAATTGAATTTGGAGACAAAGTAAGATTTAAAACTAATTATCCGGAGGGTTTTAGTGAAGGATCATATTTTTCAAGGGATAGAATTGGTAGTGTTCCTTCTGATGGAATAGAATTAATAGAAAAAGCAAAGAAATGAATTGTTGAGGGTAAAAAATGAAAAAAACTTTAGCTAGATTAGGATTGGCAGGATTATTGGCAATTATTGGAAGTAGTGCAAATGCATTGGAAACTAATGAAAAAGGATTTCCTGTTCCTGATAAAAATAATGTTAAACCAGTTGTTTCTAGTTTAGGTAATGTTGTTTTAAAACTTTATAGTTTACCTAAGGGAAATAGACTTGAGGAGTATGTAGTTAATAATAAAACAGGATTGTGATTGGAAGTAATAAAACAGGAAGTTATGTAATAGAAGATAGAAATTGTGATAATATATTCGAGACTAAATATACTCTTGAAGAATTTGAAAATAGCGATCCACAAATACCGGAATGTTATTTAAAATAAAGTTTTGGAGTAAAAAATGAAAAAAAGTTTAAAGGTTCTTGCATTAGCTGGTTTGCTTAGCTTAAATACTGGTTGCGTTCAAAGCCTTTACAATTATTATGTTAGGCAAAACGAGCAATTTGAAAAAGAAGGCTATTATGTTGATAAAAAGGCATGGCAATTGGCTGGGGAGTATAACTCCAAAAAGGAAAATAAAAATAGGGAAATTGGTAAAATAACAACATATCATACTCTTGAATCAGGTATTTTTACGTTATATCCGGATTTAAATAGTATATCTTTAACAATAGAAAACCCAAATAATGTGGATTATGAAACCTTAGTGGCATATCTAAACAGCACCTGTAGAAGTTATACTTTCTGTTATTCCGAAGAAATGGGTTACAAAAATCTAGAATGGAGAATATTTGACTACTCAACAGATTTTCAGAGAAAGTGGGGCGTAGCAAACGACACGATTTATATCCAAAGGAACAATAATAGAATAATAGTAAATGGATCTAAAATAATGAAGAGCCGGTTTGGACTTAAGGAACTTATTGGTAAAGTTAAATCTGTACTAGACATTCCGTTTTCAAAAGAAGCTGAACAGGTTTATGATGAATTAAAATAAGCTTAGGGGAAGAAAGTTAAAATAATAAACATGGGGGTAAAAATGAAAAAAGAATTAAGTAAATTAGGTTTAGTTGGAATTTTAAGTTTAGGTCTTCTTGGTACAAGTGCTTATGGTCTTGAAACTAATGAAAAAGGATTTCCTGTTCCTGATAAAACTGAAGCAGAATTTGTTAAGGGCGTGGAATTTGAATTTGATGGTGGGAATATAATGAGGATAAGCCAATACGTTGGATCTGATGGGATTTTTTTTAATGAGGCTTTAATAAATAATAAAGCAGCAGAATATATTATATTTAAAAAAGATAGTAAAGAAATTAATCATGCTATTGGGGATAATGACTGTAATGGTATTTTTGAATCAAAATACAGTGCAGAAGAAGTGCTTGAAAAAAGGCCAGTACCTAAATGTTATTTAAAATAAAACTTGGGGGGATATAAATGAATAAAAAAATTAAAATTGGTTTAGTTGGTTTGGTTCTTAGTGCAGCAACTGTTTTAGGTTCTAATCAGGTATATGCTGATCGTGGTGGAGAGAAATATGCAGTTAAAACTCAGGTGGAAAATGATACAACTGATGAAGCTATAAAAACCGGGCTTAAAATTGGGTTATATACTTTAGGTAGTTTAGGGGCGGCTTATTTTATTTCTCGAGGCTTTAGAATAATAAAGCAGGCGGAAAAAGCAACAGTTGAAAGATTTGGCAAATATAATAGGACACTAGAACCAGGTTTAAGGTGGGTTATACCCCTAGTTGAGAAAGTAAGAAGGGTTTCATTGAAAGAGATAATAATTGATGTACCAAAGCAGCATGTAATCACATCTGATAATGTCGGGGTTAATATAGATGGTTTAGTTGGTTACAAGATTGAAGACCCGTATAAGGCATTATATGCAGTGCTGGATGTTAATTTTGCTATGACTCAGATATCACAGACCAATCTTAGAAGCATTATAGGAAGGATGCACCTTGATGAAACATTAAGTGGTAGATTAAAAATAAATGAGGAAATGAAGACTACATTAAACAGGGAAAGCGATGCCTGGGGAGTTGATGTTATCAGGGCTGAGATAAAAGAAATACTAACACCAGAGGATATAACCAAGTCAATGAATAAGCAAATGATAGCAGAGAGGGACAAGAGGGCAACTATTATTGACTCTGAAGGAAGATTAGAGGCTGCAAAGAATGATGCTAAAGCTGCAAAAGAAAAGGCAGCTGGAGAAAAAGAAGCTGAAATTCAAAGGGCAGAAGGAAAAGCTAAGGCAATAACACTGGAAGCAGACGCTAAAGCAGGTGCTATAAGAGCAGTTAACGAGTCAGCAGAGGCTTACTTTAAAGGAAATGCAGTTGACTTTAGGAAATTAGAAGTAGCGGAAAGTGTATTAAAGAATAATTCAAAGTTCTTTATACCACAAGGGACTAGTTTAGCTGCAATAATAAGCGACACTGATGCAAAGGTTGTTCCTGTAGAAAAGAAATAAGGAGGTAAAATGAAAGACTTTAAGCTTGAAAGTAGGTTAAGTGAAATTATCATTAGTTTGGTTAATAATAA
>JACPNI010000051.1 GCA_016185555.1 Candidatus Woesearchaeota archaeon
TGTTACAAATGAAATAAAAAACTCCAAAGGGATATTTTTTATTGCTTGTGGAACATCTTATAATGCATGTCTAGCAGCAAGCTATATCTTCTCAAAAACTGCAAAGATTCATGTTAATGTTATCTTAGCTTCAGAATTCCCAAACTACGAGCATTTTCTCACTGATAAAACATTAATTATAGCAGTATCGCAGAGCGGGGAAACTGCAGATTTATTGGAAGCAGTAAAGGTTGCAAAGAAAAAAGGAAGCAAGGTTATTTCACTGGTTAATGTAATTGGATCATCATTAACAAGATACTCAAATAAATTTCTAACGTTAAATGCCGGTCCAGAAATTAGTGTTGCATCAACTAAGGCTTATACATCACAATTAGCAATATTAACTTTAATTTCATATAATTTAATAAATGAATATAATGAAGGTAAAAAGAAACTAGAATATTTATGGAACATAATTTATAATCTAACCTCAAGAACAATGAGGGATAGGATAAAAATGTTAGGTGAACAATTGAAAAACAAAGAGCATCTTTTTCTTATAGGCAGGGGATTGCAGTATACTACGGCACTGGAAGCTGCATTAAAAATAAAAGAAGTTTCTTATATACATGCTGAAGCCTTTGCTGGCGGTGAGCTTAAACATGGCACCTTAGCTTTGATTGAAAAAGATACTCCATGCATTGTTTTTGTTTCAAAAGACAATGAAAAAGAAATTCTATCAAATGCAATGGAAATAAAATCACGTGGCGGCTATATTGTCGGTGTAGCTTCAGATAATAATGAAATATTTGATTCCTGGATTAAAGTACCAGAAGCAAACAGTGAAAATCCAATAATCCAGATAATTCCAATGCAGATCCTTGCTTATCAATTAGCTGTCTTAAGGGGCTGTGAACCTGATAAGCCTAGGTCACTTGCGAAAGCTGTGACAGTAAAGTAGCAAAAGATAAAAAATATTTAAATGACTAAAGGTGATATAAATAAAAATATTCCATGCATATGATATAAGGGGCAAGTACCCAGAACATTTGAACACACTTAATGCATATCATTTAGGAAGATCAATAGGCACTATATTTAATGGAAGAAAGATTTGTGTTGGTTATGATACAAGAAAAGGCTCTGAGGTAATAAAAAACTACGTTATAGAAGGTTTGCAACATGCAGGATGTGAGATTTTTGACCTTGGATTACAGCCTACCCAGGTTACATGCTTTTATGGTTTTAAAAACAAAATCCCAAGTGTTATTCTAACTGCTTCACATAACCCGAAAGAGTACACCGGATTAAAGATCTATACAAAAGAAGGGCTAAGATTCAGCAGGCTTGATGAATTAGAAAAGATCTACAATGAAAAAGATTATATTTCAGGCTATGGTGGGATAATTGAAGTAAACGGCGAAGAAGTTGAAACCCCCTATATCGATTATATAACAAAAAATAAGGAAAGCGATCTTAAGATTGCCTTGGAGTCTTATGGTGGGGCTGCAACATTTATAGCAAAGAAAGCACTTGAAAAAATTGGATGCAAGGTTTATTCTTTAAGGGATAAGTTTGACAATAATTTTTATGAAAAAGTACCTGAACCAAAAGAAGGCAACTTGGATGAGCTCATTAAATCTATAGAAGATAATTCTTATGATCTGGGCATTGCACTGGATGGCGATGGTGACAGGTCATTATTTATCGACAATAAAACAAACATAGTAGACAGCAGTCACATATGTATGATTTACCTTAATCATTTTTTAAAACATAAAAAAGGAAATGCTGTTATTGCAATAGATTCTTCTAAAAGATTAAATTCAGTGAAAAATGCGAAGATTTCATGGTGTAGGATTGGAACAAAGTTTATTGAAGCAATGTTAAAGGAGAATAATGCAGTATTCGCAGGAGAGGGAAGCTACCACTATTACTTTGGCAAGTATTATCCTTTTTCTGACGGCATTCTTGCTGGTGTGCTTATGGCAGATCTGCTTTGCAAGAAAAAAAGCAACTTATATGATATGAAAAATGAACTGCCGCCCGTTTACATCTTAAGAAAAAACTTTGTATGTAAAAATGATGAAAAAAAGGAATTTATATTAAATAGCTTATTAGACAAGTTTAAAGATAAAAGACATGATACAATCGACGGTGTAAGGGTATTTTTTGATATTTATGACTGGGCTTTGATAAGGAAGTCTAATACAGAACCTTTAATTAAAATGATAGTAGAAGGCAGCTCAGAAGAAAAAGCACATAGTACAATCAATTTTTTAACAGAAACAATAGCAGGGATGATGTGATATGGATAGGAAAGAGAAGGTTTTAAGACAACTTGAAGAGGCGGTAGAAAGAGCTCATTTTTGGGAAGAACATAATAAAGAAATTTTTGTTAAAGGATATCCTAATTTCACTGTTTTTCTTGATGATAAAAAATCAAAAATATCCCCAGTAATAGATATTGAAACTTTTATAGAAAAGTAATAACGAGCCGGTGATTGATTTAATCTGTGATTCTCCTTATCTGCCTCGCACTTTAAAAATAAGATATCAAGATAAAACATATAAAACATTAATTAGTTCAATATAAAAACTATGGAGGTTAAAAATGGAAGCAGTAATATTAGCAGCTGGTAAATCAACAAGGATGTACCCATTAACTGTTGAAAAACATAAAACAATGTTAAGGATTGCAAATAAGCCAATCTTAGAACATAATTTAGAGCAGCTAGAGGGATTAGTTGACAAGGCCATTATAATAGTTGGTCACGGTAAAAAATACATAACTGACTACTTCTCAAAAGAATATAAAGGGATTAAGATTGAGTATGTAGAACAGGAATTTCAATTCGGCGAGTGGCATGCATTATATCTTGCCAGACATCTTGCAAGAGATCGTTTTATAGTAATGATGGGTGATGACTTGTATAGCAAAGAGGATATTAAATCCTGTTCAGAAAAAGAATGGGCAGTGCTAGCTTCTAAAAAAGCCAAGAATAAAAATGAACTTGGTATGATACTTGCACATGACGGCAAGTTAATGCATCTCCTTGAAAAAGACCATATCAACAGGAATAATGCAATAATAGATGAGAACACTTTAGTGAACTGTGGTTTATATGTTATGGATAAAAGAGCATTTGAGCATAACTTGGGAATTTCAATTAGAGCACAGTTTGAATTAGCTGATTTAATAGAACAAATCTCAAAGAAAGATGAAATTGATGTTATAGAATCAAAGGAGTTTTGGATGCCACTCAACTATCCATGGAGCCTATTAGAGGCAAATGAATTCCTACTGAAAAAATTGAATTATAAAATTGAAGGAATAGTTGAACTTGGAGTGAAGATAAGGGGGTTGGAGGTAGCAATTGGCAAAGGCACAGAGATTGAAGATGGGGCTCACATTTATTCCCCGGTTATAATTGGAGAAAACTGTAAAATTGGCCCAAAAGCAAAGATACGTGGATGCACTTCAATAGGTGACAATTGCGCTATAGACTGTGAAATAAAAAACAGCATAATCGGAAATAATACCTGCATTTTACATCAAAGCATTCTTGTAGGGGATTCCATAATAGGAGACAAGTGTAATATTGCTGCCGGGGTAATTACTGGGAATACCAGAACTGCTGATGATGGAAAAAATATTAGATCTAAGGTGTATAAAAAAAACCCAAATGGGGAACTAATTGGAGAGCTTGTTGATACCGGCAGGCAGAAATTTGGAACTGTTATCGGAGATAATGTAAAAACAACTACCGGAATGCAGATTGCTCCCGGAAGAAAAATATGGCCCGGCATTTATTTTTTAAAACAGGGTTATGTTGTAGAAAAAGATATTATATCTCAGGACCAGCTTATTGATAAAAAGACTATTTAACATAAAAAATTCTGAAAAATGGAAAGTTTTATAAATTAAGTTCCCATTATGGGTACTATAATGAAAAGCAAAGAAGAAACGGTTATAGAATTATTTTTTGAAAATCCAACTAAAGAATGGCACTTTGAAGAAATAGTTGATGAAGTTAAGATTGCTAGAAGTAAAACCAATAATTGGTTAAAAAAACTTGTTAAGGAAAAGCTAATTAAAAAAATAAAGAAAAAAAACAAAATGCCTTATTATATAGGGAATTATAACTCTTCAGAATATAAGATTAGAAAGAAACTATTCGGACTAGCCAAATTATACAAAAGTGGATTTTTAACACATCTTTATTCTTTACAAAAAACCAAAGCGATAGTTCTCTTTGGAAGTTTTTCGCGCTCAGATTGGTATAAAGATAGTGATGTTGATATTTTTATTTATGGGGATCCAGAAGGGTTAAAAATAGCAAATTATGAATTAAAATTACATAGAGACATACAATTATTTGTCTGTCAGAATAAAGAGGAATTATCCAAACTTGGAACTGGATTAATTAAGAACATCATTAAGGGTAATCTGCTTAAAGGTAATTTGGACTTTATCAAGGTGGTTGTAAATGCCTAAATATCTTACTCAAAATGAAGCGTTTATGAAATGTAGAAAAGAAGGTAATATTATAGTTATAGAGGATGTTGATACAGAAAAGGTAAAATCCATACTTAATATTGCGGATGCAGATGTTGAAGCCGCAAACTACATTAAGAAAAATCTCCCAAAACAAAGCAATCAATGGAATAGCGTTTACAAATTATATTATGATGCTCTGCATGAATTAGTCGAATCATTTTTGAGATTTGAAAGAATAAAGATTGAGAACCATCAATGTTTATTCGTATATCTTTGTGAAAAACATCCAGAACTTGAATTTAACTGGGATTTCTTTGAAAAAGTAAGAACCAAAAGAAATGGAATTAATTATTATGGCCTCCCAATTAATTTTGATGATTGGAAAGAAGTTGAACTTCAATTCAATTTATATATTAAAAAACTTAAAGAAGAAACCAAGAAAAAGATTTAATTTAAGTTTAATAAAACTATTAAAATAGCTATGAACGAAATTTCTATAGGTTCTTCAGACGCATATAATAAAATATATTATTTAAATCCATCAAGCAATTTGCAAATATTCAAAAAAACAGAATCCACAGATAAACTTCCATCAAAATAATAAAGCTTATTTTCATGCATATAGTGATTTAGTAATGGTGCTGTTTTAGTGTTATACTCTTTAAGTCTTGTTTTTACTGTTTCTTCATTATCATCAGAAGCTTATTTTTATGCATATAGTGATTTAGTAATGGTGCTGTTTTAGTATTATACTCTTTCAGTCTTGTTTTTACTGTTTCTTCATTATCATCAGACCTTTGATAAAGAGAAGAATTACATTTATCACATATATTCTCTAATTTTGGTTTTCTATCAACCATATGATAAACCTCATTACAGGTTTTATTTGAGCAGGTTTTTCTTCCGCATAATCTTTTAATTGCTGTATCTTCAGAAACACCGATGTAAAAAGCAGCATCAACAGAACTATTCTGCTCTAGTGCTTTCACCTGCTCAATTGTTCTTGGGAAACCATCAAGTATGAAGCCATTTAAATCTTTAATCTCATTTAAGGCAATTTTTATAGTTAGCTCATCAGGCACTAATAAACCCTTGTTCATATAATCTAATATTTCCTTGCCCAAATCAGTCTGATCCTTCATGTGTTTCCTAAAAATGTCACCAGTAGAAATATGCCTTAGTCCATATTCTTTGCTTATTAATGCTGCCTGCGTGCCTTTTCCGGCACCCGGTGGTCCAAATAAAATTAATTTATAGCTCATCTTTTATTTTTCATTAGGATTCTTTTTATAACAGTCTGGTAATCTAATGACTTGCTTAGGTTCATTAATACCATATTTGGTCTCAAAAATTTTATCACAATTTCTGTCTTCTATTATGTAGAAACGATTATCGTTTCTATCTGGATATATTTGATATAACCAAATATCATCATTACCATATACTTCTATAAAAGCGCTACTATCTTCTTCTGTATTGTGATAATAAAGAGCCTCAACTACCCCATCTTTGTAGGTGTTAATTTCACTATTAACAATTTTTGCATTTGTTTTATCAGGAACAGGAAATCCTTTTTCATTAACTTCTAAAGCACTTAAATTTGAACTCAAAGAAAGTATACTGGCTAAACCCAATCCAATTAAAGTTTTTTTCATTTTAATCCTCCTCCAAAATTATTTTTTATAACAACTCGGAACTAATTTGATTTCTTTCAAATCATCTTCAATATCATATTTTGTTTCAAAGATTCCATCACAATTTTTATCTTGTATTATTGTAATATGTTCTTCCGGCCCATTATTTGGATCAAACTTAAATATAAAATAGGTCCATGTCTTATCATTTATTGTTAATTCTAAGAAACTATCATAACCATTTATTTTTTTATATCTCTTTATGATACCCTCTTCTGCATCATAAACGAGTGGACCAACATGTTCTAACGGACCAATACGTTC
>JACPNI010000055.1 GCA_016185555.1 Candidatus Woesearchaeota archaeon
AGTAAAACTTCTATATAATTATTACGATAATAATTTGTAATAATTTAAAAGTAGTAATTTAAGAAAGGTTTATATATCTCGTATTTGTAGCTAAAATAAAAATGAAGCTATTTACAAATAAGACAAAGAAAACTCTTGAGTTAGTTGGCTTACTTGGAATTTTTAGTAATGGGGGTTATGCATATGGTGAATCTCTTGTCCTTAAATTGAAACCAATAACCAAGATAACAAATTCTGAGCTTAAAATTATTGAGAATGCTTCAAGACAAAGTGGAATAAGTCAGCTAATCAATGCTGAATCTTTTAGTGTAAATAGAGATGGGATCGTTAAAATATTATTTAAAGATGGTTCTGAAAAATTGTTTGGTTATAGTGGCGGCAATTTCAGTGGGATTATAGATGAAAACTCTTCTGATAAAGAATCAAATTACCGTATTGAAGCAAGCAGGATTGGAAGTGAGTTTCTTACTGTGTCTACGTATAGACGATATGATACATATGAGAATGAAAAACCCGAACCTTTGCTTCGTTTGGATGAATTAGTATCAGATTATGTTGCACTTCTTAATGGTAATTTATCTCATTTAAATAACAATTCTCCTCCCTATTTAGGTGATATAGTAATAAGGGGTAATCGTTATTTTCGTTCTCTTGAGCCTTTAGTTCCATATTTTAATACACAGACAGCAATAGAGTTTTACGATGGTTATATTTATAGCGGTAAGGCCCTTAAAGAGGATATACCATCTGATGAGGAAAAGAAAGAGGCAATTAGAAAAATAAGGAATTTAATTATTTCAGACAAAGAAAATATCCTCCAAATATATTTTAATTTATATTCCACTGAAGAAATTAAACGTTTAGATCCAGAAACTTATGAAGAATTGAAAGAGTTGAAAAGGGAATACATGTAGGGTCCCGAAATTAATCACTAGGTCTTCTTGAATTTAGGATAAATCCCGGGTTTCATAAACACTTTAGTGGATGTTACAACTAAACCTTTGTCTTTCTTTTTTATGCCTTCAGAATTCATAATAGCTTTCCCTAAACAAACCAGCTCATCCTTTAAAGTCATAACAGCAACTAAATCATTTTCTTTGATATCAGAATTAAACTTAGAAATTCCAGGTATAGAAAGGCCTGCGCCATGACAAAGAGAATCTACAGCAGTATCTGTGACCCAAATTTTCCCTAGATGAGAAACTGCAAATTCTATTGGTTTTATTATTTTTCTTAGATAAGCTTCATTGCCTTGTTTATAATACTCATAACCATCTTTTATGTCATGTAATGTATACCATTCTTTATCGTTAAAAGGACCTGCTTTCGTTCTTACTAATTCCTGCATATGTGCATTTGTTCCTAGTTTTTTGCCGAAATCAAAACAGAATTTTCTTATATAGAAACCTGCTTGGCAGCCGATCTTAAACAGTACATTCCTTCCATCTACTTCTAATATTCTTAAATAATAAATCTCTCTTTCCCTGATTTGTCTTTTAACTGCACTCTTTACTGGGGGGAGTTGTTTTGTTTTTCCAACCCATTCTTTCATTGCTTTTTCTATTGTCTCTGGTTCTATGGTTTCATGAATATACATCAAACAGACATATTCTTTTCCAGCAAGAAGCAATGCGTGTGAGATCCTGGTCGCATCACCAAGCGCAATTGGTAGTACACCCGTTACTCCGGGGTCCAAAGTTCCCCCATGTCCGACTTTGGTATTTAAAATTTTTTTAACATAATCAGCTACCTGGTGTGAAGTCGGCCCGGCAGGCTTGTTTAGACAAATAACTCCATAGTTAATTAACTCAGATATCCCTTTACTGTTTGGGTTAATTCCATAAGAAGGAGAAGTTGTAAAACCTTTCTTTATAATTACTTCTCTTTGTACTTTTTCATAAGGCAGCATATCTTCCATAAGAGGCTAATGAGCCAAATGCTTAAAAGTTTTTTGCCCAGCCCTAAATTTTATTTATAAAGGTTATGAATTTTCTGTATGTATTAGCTTTTCATAAGGTATTTATAAAGCTTTAGCTAAGTAATATATTAGATAGAGATTAAGACTCCTCCATTGTCTTAATTGACTCATATTTCATAACTGCTCACGTAGTTATGATAAACAAACAAAAATAAAGTCCCAACTTTCCTCCTTTTTGTTGGGACTTTTTTTTAAATATGATTTTCTTCTGTTTAAATATTAAATTTTGAAGAACTATTTCTTTTTAGAACTAGTAACAATACCAGCTTTAGCAGGAAGTTTTTGTGGCTTAACAGATTCGTCTTTTGTTTTGCCCCTTGTTTTATGCTCGATTTTTTCGTGTTCAAGAACTTCTTTCTTCTCTTTTTCTTCTGCAACTTTTTCCTTCTCACTCTTTGTTTCTTGTTCCTTAACTTCCTTACCGGTAATTGTGTCTTTCAGCCTTTCTGTCAGACCTTTTTTCTTTTCCTCTTTCACTTCTTCCCTTGGTGCATTTATAGAATCTGCCTTGGCGTAAACATTATCTTTTTCTTCAACTTTTATGACTTTAACAGAAACTTTATTTGGGGGGTGTTTTCTCCCTCTTGCATGAACTTCTCTGTTAAGATAATCCCCGAGCTTTATCTCCTCAACTTTCATATGCCTTTTTAAGAAATTCCGGATAGTGGTTATGGCTTTTTTTGCTCTCCTATATGGAGGAACTTTAAGCATTTCTTTTTTTAACGGGATAACATAATTTCTTTCTAATTCTGCCATTTTCTATGCCTTTGTTTTGGTTCTTCTCCAGCTTCTTCTTTTTGCAGTATGCCGGCCGGGGTGGACCTTTCTCCCCTTGCCATATATTTTAGGAACAGTCCAAAAAGGGGCCCATTTAGTTTGTTTAAGCAGTTTTGCTAGTCGATTTTTTTTGCCTGTTGGTTTATATCTTGCCATTTTATTTCTTTTGGATCTTGAATTCTTTTTTTTGTTCCTGGAGGTTAATAAGCAAATCTTTGAGTTGTTGATCAGTTATCTTTTCTCGAATGTTCCCTGTTTTTATTGCCTCAGCTATTATTACTGTTACCTGAATTGCTTTTTCAAAGTGTGCAACCTTAAGGTTACTATATCTTGTTATTGCCTCCCCACTCATATATTGTTTTGCCAGGTTTTCAAGGGATGCAATCTGCTGTTGCAACTGCGCTTCTTCTTCAATTGCTTTTTGCTGTTCTTGAATATTCTTTTCCAGCATCTTGCGCTGAAGTTCTTCAAGATGCTTTCTTTTGATAGCATCTAAATCATTCATATTAGCTTGCTTCTTTTTTGGCTAATCGGCTTGCTATTTTATCGAGGAAGCTTTTACCTTTCGGTGTTACAACCCTTCCTTTGTAGGTGCTTTTCTCTGCTTTTTTGATTAATTCAGCCTTTTCAAGCTCTTGTAATATCACTCTTATTATTTTACCAGATGCTTTTCTAAATTCTTCTGGCTTATATCCTCTATGTTTCTTGCTGCCAAATTTTGTCCTTAACTTTGAAACACCTAATGGCCCTTGGGTATATATCTTTCTTAATACGGCAGCTGATCTTGTAAACCACCAGTCATCCCTTTCAGGAGGCCTTGTTTTTGAGGTTCCCGTTTTAACGAACATTGACCATTCTGGCTGTTTAATTATCTTTTTAAGCTCAACTGCTGCATTTTCTATTAATTCATTAATATCAACATCATTTATTGTTGTCATTTTAGCTTAATCATATTTACAAGAAGGGTTTAAAAAGTTTTACCTATCATTAGAAATGTTTATATATATATATGTATATTCATATGTATACTATGGCAAAGACAATAATGATATCAAATGATGTTTATAAAGAACTTAAAACGCTTAAGCGAGATAAAAGTTTCAGTGAGCTTTTAAAAGATCTATTAAATCCTGGTAATGTTAAAAAAGGCTCTAGTTTAAAAGATTGTTTAGGGTTGCTTAAAAAAGATAAAGAATGGGAAGAAATTGAAAAGGATATTAAAAGGGGCTGGAAATCTTGGTCCAAAAAGTATGCTTAGATACAGATGTTACTATAGCTATATTAAATAATGAAGATGGGGCCTTTAAATTTATAGAAAGAATAGAAGAATTTGATGTTTTTATTTCTACTATTACACTATTCGAGTTGTTACAGAGGGAAACTAATTTGGATATAATTGAGGTGTTCAGAGATAGAGTTAAGGTTTTAAACTTTGATGAATTATCTTCCAGAAAGGCAAGCTCTATTTATAAAGACCTGAAGAAAAAAGGAAAAATTGTAGATTTTAGGGATGTATTTATAGCCTCTATATGTTTAGTTAATAATTGTAAATTAGCAACATTAAATGGGAAACACTTTGAAAATATTGAGGGATTAAATTTAATATAATCATTCCTTAATACGACAAAGAGAAAAATAATACAATTTATAAAACCACAAAATATATAAATGATATTATAATAGTATCAATTGATACCAAAATGGAAACTAAACTAAGAATCATAAATGCGCTGGATAAAAACAAAAAAGGCGTCCATATAAGGGAACTTGCAAGATTAGTAAAAACGAGCTATAATAACACTGTTAGAAACATAAAAATCCTTGAGCAAGAAAATGTAATCAAAAAAGAGAAAGATGCAAACCTGATAAAAATAAAGCTTAAGAACTATCCTTTGACAATAGCTTATCTTAAACAAGCACATACGGAAAACTTTCTTGCTCTTCCCAAAAAAATATCAAATACTATAACTGAATTTCTTAATGAACTAGAAGAAAAGCCACTAATTGCCTTAATATTCGGCTCATATGCAAAAGGAAACTTCACAAATAACTCAGACATTGACATACTTCTTGTTTTCCAGGAAATAAAAGAGCCTAAAGATATTGAAAACACAGCAAAAAGGATAAGCATGAGAACAAACACAAAAATAAGTCCGGTTTACGTAAATTATAATGAATTTGAAAAGAACTTGTTAAACAAAGAACACGAATTCTCAAATGAAATAAGAAACAACATCATAATAATTACAGGAATAGAACCGTATTATGCCCTTTCATGGAGGTTTCAGGAATGAAATTCAATCCAAATAATCTAATTAAAGACAAGAAATACTGTGAAGAATTGTTTAAGCATTATCTTAAAACAAAAGCATTAAGAAAAACAAATCCTGAATTTAAAAAATATATAAATAAGGCTATATCTAATCTAGAATTAGCTAATTTCCTATTAGAAGAGCATAATTTTTCAATAAAAGAAAAACTTCCAAACAGAAATTATTATGATTGGTGTATAATTATCTATTATTACTCTATTTATCATACATCGCTTGCTCTACTTGCAAAATTGGGCTATAAATCAAAAAGCCATCTCGCAACTTTAACAGCAATAACTTTATTCTATTATCATAAAGACAATATGTTAAAAAAAGAAGACATCGATTTTTTATTAGAAAAAATAACCTTAGACAAAAATGAAATAGACTTCGTAATAGAGTCAAAAGAGCTAAGAGAAAGAGCCTGCTACGGAGTTGATGAATCATTCAACATTTCAATTGCGAGAATGCTTCAGAGAGAAACAGCTGATTTTGTAAATAAAATAAAAGGGTTATTAATCGAAGAGTAAAATGACAGAATTTAATATTTTCAAAGTTGAATATTATTGGTATGAAGGAGAATATGAAGAGACGCTTTTAATAAAATATGGTAAAAATCTACTCATTACTCGTATTTGATTTAATATAATCATTCCTTTGCAATGTCCCGAAGGATTGGCAAAGAGTCGTGGGGGTCACTTGGTACTGGGGCAGTATGCATTATTTCTTGTTTTCTTTCTCTAAAATACCGGCTCTTTCTAAAACTTGGCGAGGACTATATTTATAAGGATGTATCTTGCCCAGCGCTTTTAAGGCTTGTTTTTTTGTAATAAATCCGACAGTTACTTCTCTGGCTAGTCTTGTACTATCTGGATGAAATTCCAATAGCCTTTTTGCCATTCGTTCTGTTGATCGTGCATATAAACAAGAGTTGGAATTTGATTCAATAAAATCTTCTCCTTTTGGAGGATTCCATCCGATATTGTCTAATATTTTTTTAGTTTCCTTACTATTTCTTTGGAGCAAGAAAGGCAGATGAAAAATATATACGGCTGGTTTGGTTTTAGTTGGTTGAAGTTTTCTTACCCCAGATACTTTGTATCCCTTTCCTTTTTGCGCATCGCTTAAATTCGTCCACTCATTAATCCCTAATATCATTACATTAACTCCCCGCTTCAAGGCTTCGCTATAATATGCTCTGACCACCATTCTCCTACAAAGCTGACAAGTTCTTACAAAAATTGGAGAATGCTTGCACCTTACAGAGTAATGTTTTCTACCTAATTCATAGGCTTTTTTGAACTTTATTTTTGTTTCTAATATGAATGGCTCTTCATATAGTTTAATTGTTTTTTTGTATGAGTCAAGATCAATTTTTCTGATATATCCTTTTATATCTATAACTTCATAATTCGTATTTAGAAGTTTTGCAATCTCTCTTGCTCTTGGAATGGTTGTTTCTGGGAGATACCCTAAATCAAGGGTTACAGCAAGGGGCGTAAACCCCATTTGTTTAATAGTATACAAAGTAGCGGTACTATCCTTTCCTCCAGAGATTCCAACCAAAACATCG
>JACPNI010000068.1 GCA_016185555.1 Candidatus Woesearchaeota archaeon
TATCAGGCTTTCTTAGAGAAAAAAAGGAAAATATAAAAATGAGAAACACTAACTGGAATTACCGAGAGAAGATTAATTCAGGACAACACATCAAGTTTTAAGTTCTAAGAAATAGAAAAACATTACTCTAAGAAAGGCAGAGTATTCACTTTATCTTCTTCTTGAGCTAGGATAATATCTAAATCAAATATTTCATCTTTCAGTAGTTCTTTTATTTTTCTTACCTCACCTTTCAATTCATCTTCTGTTTCGTGGAATATCTGAATTAGGCAATTAGGATTGAACAATGATAGAACTAAGGCATTAACACTTTTTTCTTTTCTGGCAAAATTAATTATTTTCTCTTTAGTTTCATTAGATAAGTTTTTCACACTAAAAAGCAGCATAGAATAATTATAGCCAAGTTTTTTCATCTTCACCATAGCTCTTGAGCCAAAAATTATTTTTTCTTTGTAAAATTTTTTTATTTTGTAAAGTGTTAACTCTGCCGATATTTCAACTTTCTTTGATATTTCTACAATGCTTATCCTGCTATCTTTTTCCAATATTTTAAGAATTTCTCTGTCCTTCTTATCCAGTTTTATTTCTATTGTCGTTGAGGGGATGATGGAGAATATCGGTTTGTGCTTTTCGTAAAATAATTTTAGAGGATGAAACTCTGCAATATAGGGTTTTATAAACAGATAATCTAAAATAGGTTCATCCTTCTTATTAGTTAATCCAGATAAAAAGTTGCTCATTTCTTCTTCACTTTTGAAAATTAAATTGGTATAAAGATCATATTTTCCAAAACATTCCCCCCATGAGATACAACTATTGCTTTGTTCTAGTCTTTTGGTAAAGCTTCCAAATGAAGAATATTTTTCAAGTTTTATAAACAAAAGGGCGTAAACATGGTATCCAAATGCGCCATAATTAAACATTGGTATAAATTTTTCAACTATTCCTTCTTTAATTAATTTTTTAAAGGCATACTCTACTTGCATTCTTGTCAGGTTTGTTTTTCTTGCTATTTTTGTTAAAGGTTCTCTATCGCTATGATATAAATAAGCCAATAGTTTCTTTTCTTTTTCATTTAATTCCATAATTATAATAAAATTATTAAATTAATAAACTTTTCTATAGATAATATTTAGTTTTTTAATAAAATTAGACCAATATATATAAATATAACTTATACTTATAAGATTTAAACTGAAAGGAAGTAGTATTATAAAATGCCTGCAACAACTGTGCAAAGTATATATGGAAGTGTTAACGAGCTATATCGAAGTAGAAGGGAATCAAAAGAAGAAAGAGAAGACGATGCTGTAAAAGAATACCTATCAATATTTTTGGGACAAGGATTAGACACTTCTAAGGGAATTGAAAGAATATTATTGTACGATGATTCTAAATAACACCAAAGAAATTGTTTCCTCTCTTCTTAGTTTAGGAATTGTTGGTCCGTCTCTTGCCATAAACAATAGTTGTAATTTAAAATGTGGTCATTGCTATATCTATCAAGGCAATGATTTTAGGAAAAAGGATAAAGATTTTACTTTAGAAAGAGCCCTTGACATAGTTAGGGATTTAAAAGGAACTACACCTTTTATTAGTATTGCAGCCATGGAGCCTTTATTGACCCCCATTTCTAGAAAAATTTGTATTGAAATAGGTAGAGAAATAAAAAGTTGGAGAGAAGAGGGAATAGAAACACAATTTGGGATTATATCTAATTTGATAGAGGCACCAAAAATGACTGATGAAGAGGTTAGGCAGTTAAATGAAAGTTTAAGATATATTGCTTTTAGCTTAGAGCATGGAAATCCTGAACAAAATGATCGTATCAGGGGAGAAGGTTGCTTTAAAAGAACGACTAAAGGAGTTTATTCTTTGATAAACAGAGGTTTTGATCCCAAAAAACTAATTTTAGAAGGAACTATTGTTCAGCAAGGATTAAATTCTGGAGAACAGGTTAGGAGTCTTCTTCATCTTGGAGATCAGTTAGGAATTGGAAAAGTATCTGTAAACCCCTATATTCCTTCGCCTATTGAAGTAAATGGACAGCCACTAACAGAGCAAGATTACTTCTCTGTTTATGATGATATTCTTAAAACCTTGGAAGAAACAGACAGAGAAATATCTCCTCTTGAATTCACAGCATATGCCACTTATGAGACCCCTATCGCTGTTAATGCTTTAAGATTAATTGCTTCAGAGAGAGGACTAACTTCAAGCGATTTCAAAGTTAATACTTTTGATGCTTCATATTATGCAAAAATTCCCAATTTAATAAATATTGATGGAAGAATCTCGCTTGCTATGTGGCCAATGGAAGAAATTATTGCTCCAAGAATTGTAGCGGCACAAAACAAAAACAGAATAAATATTATAGGTAACTCAGCAAAATACGATTCAGGAACTGAGATAACCTATTGCTTTGGTTTACAAAGAGATTCTTTGCCAGTTGGTTATTGGATTCCAGGACTTTATCAAGAATTAGACAGAGTATTTAGAACAAATTCTAAAGATTTAGTTGCAAGATTGTCTACACCTACGGAATCCGAAGAAATAACTTTTGATATTGATGTTCCTAGAACTAGAGAGGAATATATAACTACCGTGGCAGAAACAGCGGTTAGAAAAACAATGCAGAAAATTGAAAGAGTACGCAGATTTTATTAAAACTTTCTTTTAAAAATTATCCTTCCCATATCCAAATCCTTAAGATTTTGGGATTCTGGTTTGTTTGTGTAGCTGAGATAAATGCATCTGTCATATATACAGACTTATCAACTGGAGTAAGATTGCTTATGCAAACAGGTGTATCACATATTTCACATGTAAAAGAATAACCTCCAGGAAGATGTTTCTTAATTATTCCTTCATTAAGTTTTGTATATGTTCTGCAATCTGTTATCCCTGAATCAATTATGCCGGATCTTATTGTTTCATTTTGCATAATTTCCTTAACAATAATCTTTTGTGCAGAATCAACTATAAATGGTGTGGTCGGTTCAACTACCCCATTTCGTGGAACAAAATTATAAACAAATATTAATAACAGTATTATTGCTATTACAGCCTCTATAGTTTTTATATATCCTTTCCTATTTACCATATCCTTATCAAAATCCTGATCAAGATTCTTTCTCCTTTCCGGTTAATAACCCAGCTCTTATACTCTTTCGCAAATACGTTTACATCTTTTGATGGCGCAGTCAAATTATATAACATGGCTTTAAAATCAAGCGTTGCACCATCAAAAGGCCCCTGTGAAATATTTGAATAGCAATAATCCCATGTATACTTGTCATTGCATAAATAAACTGTAAACGCATTCGTATCCGGGAATTTCCATTTATTTTTCAACTCTTGATAAGAAGATAAACTGTTATATGAATTAACAAACGCACTAAGACTTGGCAGGAATATTCCCTTTGTATCTTCATTAACACCGATAGAGTAAGTAAAGTTGCCCTGCCTTAATATTGGATCATAGTTTTCAACTACAACAAGACTGGCGTTCAAACTGCCTGCAGAACTGTTTGGATAAAATGCAGAAGAGTGAAGTATTACGAATTGATTAATTGTGTATCTTTCAATTTCAGATTCAAAGATTAAGTCACACCCATTTACATCGCATGTGCTTGACCTAATATACGTTGGAAGATGATCACCATACCGGTTTATTATGCTGACATTTTCCTTAGCCCAATCATAAGGAAATCCTTTGTTTATATGTATACTATATTTTCCAGCTGCAGCATTTGTTAAATTAATTAATAATGGCGCTTTCCCTACTTTAAGGTAAGTTTCATTGTCAAGATTGTTTTGAACTAAATTAATTAAAGTATCACCATTTAATATTGGTTGTACCCCCGGCCTTAAAAAAATTATCAGACCAATTATATATACTAAGAATATCCCCATGCTTATTGCCCAGTCTACATGACTTGCGCCTTTTTTCATATTCCGCCCTTAACTGTAACAATAACCAAGGTTGATAATATCATTAATACAAGAGAATGAAGCAAACCCTGCTTGAAACTTCCTTCAGAAAACTTACCAATCATTATGCCTGCAAAAAGTCCCTGGATTAAAACCAAGCCCAAAAAAATTCTGTCAAGATCTAGAGCCCCCCCAGCCCCGCCTACATTTCCAAGAATACCTACACCAACACTACTCAAGGTTGAACCAAATGCCCCAGACATTTTTGTTAGCTGCGGGAATAACTTTAATTGCAGTACTAACATTATTGCTATAAACACAAAAAAAACAATATAACCCTGGACAATTTGGTTATATGCCCCAGCTTTTCTCTCCTCTTTCATCTTCTTGACATCCACAACAGATATAACAACAGACTCAAGAACATCTTCTATATCCCCACCGCTTTTTTCCGCTTCAATTACTATTGCAATAGAACGCTTAATAACAGGATTATCAGTATCCTCTCCAAAGGTGATTAAAGCATCATGAAGTGGTATGCCAATTTCAAGCTGATTTCTTAATTTATTTATATATGGGTTTAATGCACCAAAATCTTCATCTGCAACACTAACTATTGCCTGTGGTGTTGATAACCCGGAATGAACAGTTCCAACCAAACCCCTTATAAACTCCAGAAATTTCTGCTCAATTTCCCTCTGTGTCTTAAGTTCGTTGAAGAAATCTATCCAAAACTGCAGAGATGCCACTGTCAATGAAACAATTATGATTGAATAAAACCATCTTGTACCAATAAAATAAAAAAAGTCAAGCAGCAAGAGAAGCAATGATACACCTATTCCAATTGAATATTTTTTTTTGAATTTATGTTTCATTTTATAATTCTTCCTGAGTTAGATTAAGAAAAACCAAAAACCCAATATTAAGCAAAGGTATTACTACAAAGGTACCTATGCTAGCAATTGTTGTTGCACTAAGACCGGCTATTTCCCCGCCAATTATCTGTATTATGGCAATAGTTACAAAAAACAATAATGGTGCCGCAATAAGCAGTCCAGTATAAACATCTGAGTAGGTAGCAAGCGTCTCCACATATTTCTTCCTTTCAAGTTTATAAGTTACCAAAGCCTCATCTGATTTTGCCTGCAGATAGTCCTTAATGCTTCCACCGCTTTCAATTACTGTGACAATGCCATTAAGCAGCTCCTTAAATGCTTTTGAAGGTGTTGTATTTGATACGGCTTTCAGTGCAGTGGGAAGATCATAGCCAAAAAGGTTTACATAGTTTACAATTTTCTTGATTTCATTTTTTAATCCAGGATATTCTTCTGAGCCTAAAACAAGATTGAACATAGCTATTGGCTGTGCACCTGAACCGGCAATAGCAGCCATATGCAGGATAACAAAAGGCAAATCGCTCTTAATCTTTTTTTTCCTTGAATTAACAATAAATGAGGGATACAGGTATAATAAAAAGAATACGGCAACCCCCGCAATAATCCCAATCAAGATAGAATTGATTATCCTAAGAACAACGAACATATTAATGAGCAGCAAAGAAGCCAGAAAACCAACTAATGCTCCAATCACTGTGAATAATAATAAAACACTTATATAACTATTTGACAATATTGGAAGATCTGACTGTTTTAGTGAATTTTTAAGGGTTGAGAAGGCTTCCGGATATTTTTTAACAAGATTTAAGGTTATTTTTTCAAAAAATCTGTTGGCTATCTTGGCTAATTTATTTGTCTTATATAAAGTATAATTTACATCAGATTCTGCAACAGCCCGCTTTTTCCTTTCAATAACTTCTTTAACATAATCCAGATTTACTGAACTGTCAATCACGGTCTTTCTTTTTATAGTCGGATCAGTGCTAAAAAAATCAGTTAGTGCTTTATTTTTTATTTCCAGCATACTGATAATCCCTAAAACCTTATCCCTGTACTCAGCTTTATCGCCATAATTATAGAGATTTTCTGTAAGCGAATACATTTCATTAACCAAACCGCCAATATCTTCCTTAAGATGCTGCATTTTTAACCAGATTTATTTTTTCTTGTTTAATTATAGAAGCATTATCATTGCACAACTTAAGTGCATAAACCCTTAAATTACCCAATTCTATTTTAAGAGAATCAAGCTCCTTCTCTTTTTCTTTTAATTTTTTTTTATCGCTTATAATTGCTATATCATTATCAACTGAGGTTATTTTGTAAAGAAGATTGTTATAATTCTGAATAACCTCTGATAATGCTTTGGTATTTTGTTTAAGCCTTTCAAGATTCATTTTAGATTATGCTAAACCTCTTAAGTACTGCTTCCGGTGTTTTATAGTAATCATTTATTATTTCTTGAACTTCCTTGAAACCAAATATCTTATTTTTATAAAGCTGGAATAGAAGATTTGATCTTAACTTAAACTCCCTTAACAGCACGTTTTTGTTTACACCTTGTCTTTTAGAGATTTTATCAAAAACATAACTGTTTGTTCTGAAAAAAAACTTGTCAGTTGCAGGGTCTCTTACAAATGGTGTATTTGTCTCAATTTTCCCCAATTGTTCTTTTACACTGATTATTTCAACAATTTCCCTTATTCTACGCACATCAGCACTACCAACTTTTGTTTGTACCATCACACAAACAATATCGAGTGACTCAACCAAAGAGGGGGATAGATTAATGGGCTCTGTTTCAAGTCTTCTAACCATAGTATTAACATCTTCTGCATGCATTGTTCCGAAACTTGGGTGTCCAGAGTTATGAAGAAGTATGGTACCAAAACCACCGATAAAATTCTGCGTACACGGAATGCATAGATCATAAACATATTCTGGTTCATTTAACTCCAAGGCCTCAATCGCCTTTACTTCATCACAATAAAGATCCCCCATGAGATTTAAATCCGGCTTATCAAATACCTTAACGTTAATTTCCTTTCCAATTGGTCTAATAAATTTCAAAAATTCTTGTTTTTTATAAGAATGATAAAATCTAACTTCATAATCTGTTGTTTTTCTTCCAAATCGATTTCTTTTATCTATTTTGGCAACAATTCCATAAACAAGCAACAATTGAGCAACATCATTTGCTAGGTTTTTTGAAGCAGTATAATAACAAAATAATTTTTGAGACAAAGAACCATCACCACAATATAATGCTGATAAGAATATCCCAATTCTTCTTTTATCCAAACCGAAAATAAAATCCGGAATTTTTTTCTCTAATTTTGAGTTACAATATCTTTTAATAAGCTCAAATATTATTTTATGACTAAATGACAATTCAATTGCAGTACCAAATCCTACTGTCATCCTTTCTTTTGGCTTTATTCCTGTTACTTCATAAATACATTTCCGCATATCATCCAAAACTTCCTTTCTTTTGTTATAAACACAAATCCTATTATTCCCTTTGCTTTGATCTAATGAACCCCCAGAAAGGTAATAACCTAAAAATTTTAGAAAATAATCAGTTATAGGCAGTAGTACATTAGAACTTTTACTCTTTTTATCAAATCGTACCATAATTCTATCTATATCATATTTAATCCCGGCTTCTTTCATTAATGCTAAAAATTTTTCAGATTTTATAGCAGAAGGTTTGCTTCTCTTAAAATTTGAATAATAATCTGTAATAGTGGCACAATTGCATAAGGCACTCGTTACATAATAACCACGTCTATTCGAAGCCTCTTTTATATACTCGGGTGCGTATACCCGAATATCAGGCAAATATTCTAATAAGTCAATATAATTTAGATTATTATAACCGCAAGGTATTGAAGAAGGGATAACTAATTTACTCCCTATCTTAAGCTCATCTGTTCTGATATCAATAATTTTATCCTCTTTTAAGCTAAATAAAGAGTGATCTGGTGTAATAGTTACTTCTCTTCCAAGCCTTGTTATAATCTTAAATAATTTACTCCGCTTTGGATGCCTCACAAATGCCCCAATAGGAAGGATTTTACATTTTCTATTATTAATATCATATGTAATAGCACTTAGATTTTTTATATCTAAATTTTCTAATTCTTTAATTTTAATCCTAAGAGGTTTGTTTTTATTCAAGACAAATATTTCTTCATTGCCCCTCAAAGAACTCATTCCTTGAAATAAAACATAGGCCTCTTTTCCTCTTATCTCACCAACAATAACATAATCAGGTCTTTGTCGAAAACTTTCTTTTAACAAATCAAACAAGCTTACCTCCCCATGCTTTTGTCCAACTATATTGGCTAGTCCAGTACCTTCTCTTGCGACTGTCGGCAGCCAATTTTCCCGCATCAAATTAAGTTCCTTGGTGTCCTCTATAGAAACAACTCTGGATGCAGGAGGTATAAAAAAAGAAATTGCATTCAGGAAACTTGTCTTTCCTGTACCGGTACCGCCAACAACCATTATATTACTTTCATATTCTATTGCCATCCATAAATAAGCAAGAATTTCTGGAGAGACCGTTCTAAAGTCAATAAGCTTTACAGGCGTCCATGGCTCGCGAGAAAAACGTCTGACTGTGAATGTTGGTCCTCTTGAACTTACATCGGTTGTATATGTGGCATTGATACGGGAACCATCTGGAAGTCTACCATCAAGCAAAGGATTTGAATAAGAAACATATTTCCCTGCTTTTTGTGCCAATTTCTCAACAAAGCTTGCAAGAACCCCGTTATTGGGATAAACTATATTTGTTCTTAGATTCCTGTACTTTCTATGAACTATAAAAATTGGGGTCTTTGAGCCATTGCACTCTATGTCTTCTATAAAATAATCCTGCATTAATGGCTCTATTTCATTTAAACCGACAAAATCTCTGTAGATATAATACATAAACTTTAGAAAAGTATCATCGCTAATAGTTATGTGCAGTTCATTCAAGAGGATACGTACATTCTTTTCAAGATATTCTATAACTATTTGCTGATCCTTTATATTGATAAAACTTATATTAATTAACTCTCTTAGTCCTTCTTCAATTAAGGTTAAAATACTTTTTTCTTGTTCATCCAGTTTAGGCTCTTCTAAATAATAAACTAACTCATGATTTTCTTTATCCCAAAAAATATGGGCATAAGCATATGTGGATATTAGTGGATATGTAACATCAAGCCCAGTTTTATCCTGAACATCCGGCAAATAGACAACTTCAGTAATTGGTTTTATACTAAAAGCTGTTTTTATTTCGGGCTCTTTCTTTTCATCAGTTAGCAATCCTATCTTTTTCTTAAATATATTTAGGTTTAACATTTTCACCTCTTCTGGTTTAGAAATAGCTAGCTTAATTAAAATACTTTTCGTCCTATACAACTCTAATGTTAATAAGCGGCAGACCTCTTGGATCATAGTTGCCTGTATGCTCTATGGTAATACTATAGGTTCCTACCAAAGGGCTTCCTACAGGTGTATCTGAACTCAAGGTGATATTTGCGACACTACCAAGTTTAAGTTCAAGATTAATATTATACTGGTTCTCTGTTGAAGTTGGAAGTAGATAAGTAACAATATCACCCTCAGTAAAGTTTATACCCGGTTCTATAAGTTTCGCACTTGTCTGTATATCCCATATTATCTTATCATTAACCTCATCTATTCTTAACTCTCCTGACTCTATACTTAACGGAGAAATATACCTTCTGCTTCCGGGCCCTTCATTAGCAACTACCCTGATATTATTCCCCAGACTTGTCATCACAACTCTTGTTTGTACTACAGTATTGCGATCGCGTAACTTATTAATTAATGGCAATCCTGCATTAAGGATTATTGTTATAAATCACACCCAATGCAAGATATAAAACCGCAGAAACCCATACCTCAGCTTTTTTCATTTCTTAACAACTTGAAAGTGTAGCAGTACCTTCTGCATCGCCATATTTTTCAGTATTGGAACTGCATGTAACCTGTTTTCCTTTTAATATTATTACTGGAACAAATTCAACCTCCTTAACCCCTGCTGCCACGCCTGTAAGTGTATAGGTCTTAATTCCAAAAGCTTCAAGACTCGTATTCACAGAACCGGTGCTAACATCACTTGGAGAATTGTATAGCCTATAACTGAATTTTTCTATATTCTTTGCTCCATCATTTTTAATTGTAACCTTGATATCAGATCCAGAAACACATGCAAGCGAAATACCGAAAGCAACATCACTTGCACAGGCTATTTTGATATTAGAAGTTTCTTCTGTCTGCTGCTGTATCCCCTTGGTAAAACCTTGACCCCAGTTTATTATCACTGCAGCTAAAGCTATTGTAAACCCTAATAAAAGGACTGTCGCTATTAACGGACTTATACCTCTTTTCATTATAAAGATTAAAGCTGTAATTTATATGTGAACTACTCATAACCTAACTCTGTTGAGATTATGGCTTCTTGCGACCATCTCATAAGAGACCTTTCGTGCAATCTATTGCAGAACAGGAAAGCAAGATTGCAGGAACTGCTTTACACAAACCCAAGTTCCTTAGGCATCCTGTTATTATGATAAGTAACAATCTATCAGTATATAAATATTTATATTCCAATTCATCCATAACCTAATAATTATTCAGGATCTGGACTTCTTGGAAACGGGGTTAAAGTTTTGCTTTTCTAATGTAAAAAACCAAAAAGACTGAAGCAATCAAAGAGATAATCCTCAGAACATATCCAAAACTCCCAAGATAACTTGTTAATGTAATGAATAATCTTGTAACAAGAATTGCAGATGCAACAGACATAAGCACTACAAAACCATTCCTATTGAACCTGCTGGAAAAGTAGTGCTTTGTAATAAAAAATAAAA
>JACPNI010000056.1 GCA_016185555.1 Candidatus Woesearchaeota archaeon
GAAATTTTGTCAACAAGCTCAAGATACTTATAAAATTCCTTTTCTATTTTAAAGCCATTGACCAAAAACTCAGCACGATGGTTATTTAGATAGTCAACAATCTGTTCAGCAACCACCAATGCACACCTTTCCTGCGCTTCTTTTGTTGATGCCCCAATATGAGGTGTTAATATTATTCTATCGCCAAATCTTGCTAATGGTTTTTGCCCCGGCTTTTCAATGTCATGAACATCCAAAGCAACCCTTAATCCCAGTTTCTTCTCTAGTATCTCCTCTAAAGAATCATGCTCAAACACATTTGGTCTGGATGTATTAATCAGCATTGCATTATCTTTAACCAAGCAAAGATTTCCTTTATTCAAAATACCCTGGACCTTATCACCAGCAACATGTATTGTTATAAAATCTGAATTTTTAAGAATGGCATCAAGAGGGGTTTTACTTAAACTAACAAACCCAATTTTCTGCTCATCAACAAACGGGTCAAAGTAGAGAATTTTCATATTAAATGAGGCTGCCCTTTTTGCTACTTCCTTACCTATATTTCCTAAGCCAACTATCCCTATTGTTTTATTATAGAGCTCAGACCCAATTAATTCTGACTTTTTCCATTCGCCTTGTTTGGTTGTAATATCGGCATAATTTAATTTTCTTGCATTTGACAGCATATAAGAAAATACCAGTTCAGCGACAGAAACACTGTTTGCATATGGCGCATTTACAACTGCTATTCCTCTTCTAGTAGCTTCATTTATATCAATATTATCAACACCAGCGCCGGCCCTTCCAATTACCTCTAACTGACTAAACTTATTCATTACTTCTGAATTTACTTTAGTTGCACTTCTTACAATGATACCGCTATAGTTAAACTCCAGAACCTCTCCTAAAGACTTTTTATAATCTACTTCAATACCTTTTTCCTCAAGCACATCTTTACAAATCTTATCCACAGAATCAAGTACTAAAACCTTTTTTGGCATAAAACTCCTTCGCACAACTAGTTTAAAAGATTTACTAATGTTAACTATAAATGTAGTATACGAAAATTATTGCATCCTATTTCTTTATACTGTACCAAGACCTTAAAATCGTAAAGTTTATATATTATGTATGTTTTAAGAATACAGATGGCTGTTAATAACATACAATTTACAAAGATTGAAATTCAAATAGCAAAATATCTCTTTAAGCATTTTAAGTATAGATATAACGCCAGGCAATTGGCTAGAATATTGGGTATTAATCATTCTCATGCTAATAAGTTATGTAATCTTTTGGCAAATAAAAGGCTGTTAGTCAGGGAGGAAATTGGTAATTCTGTCTTTTTTTCTTATGAATATGACAACAAGCTGGCAATAAAATTTATGGAATATATGCTAAGTTTGGAAGAGAAAGAGTTTCCTAAATGGTTAAGTGTCTTGTCTCATAGTCTTAAAAAATTTAAGTACGGCATTGAAATGGGATTGGTTTTTGGATCAGCTATAAAAGCTGGAGATTTTAATGATATAGATGTTTTACTTATGTATGACGCTGAAAAATCCAAAGACATAAAAAAAATAAAAGATGAAATAAGAAAATCTGAATTAGTTGAAAAACCTATAAGATACATAGATGTAGATGAAAAGGATATCTTTCTAAATAAAGAAAACAAAGTTTTTTATAATATCTTATCTGAAAACCTTATATTTTATAATCCTGAAAGATACGTTGCGGTGGTAAGAAAATGCCGCAAATAGGTGAGCATTTGAAATGGTGTCTGAAAGATCCAAAAAGACTGATAAAAACAAAGCCCGATTTGGATTTGGCACAGAAGCATGTTAAGAAATCTGAATATAATTATAGGATAGTACAAACTCTTGAAAGCTTAAAGGTATACGACTGGGCATTTAATGTTGGCTTTTACGCTATTTATCACTGCTTTTTAGCTATCCTTTCTAAATATGGCTATGAATCACGAAATCAAGCCTGTACGATAACTGTTCTTTTTACTTTGATAAATGAGAAGAAACTTGATTTGGATCGAGACTTGGTTACTCAATTTGATACTCTTGACGTTGAAAAGAATATCGCAAATCCAACTGTAAGAGAATGTAGAGAAATTTCTACTTATGGTGTTGAGACAAGTATAGATTTACAGCAATTAAAGAGGATAAAGGAATTGATATTGAAAGTACAAAGAGAGACCATCAGAATATTACAAGAATGAATTATCTCCATCTCACGAAAGGAGTCTTTTGCCTGATTTAGATAAAAAAAGGGCCTATTGGGATTCGAACCCAAATCAGTCGGTCCTTGGCTCTTTTAGTGAAGCCGACCGCACTCTATGGTGCCTGACTAGCAAATCCATTATGCTATAGGCCCCCTTTTGTAGATTAATAATTAAACTCCAATATAATAATCTTTTTATACAAAACAAATACCAAAAATAAGGGGTGATTAAATGACAGTGGCAAAAGTAGTTGAGCTTGTCGGTTGTTCTCCTAAAAGCTGGGAAGATGCTGCAAATGAAGCGGTTAAAAAAGCATCTGAAACAATAAGACAAATTTCTGGTGTAGATGTAATAGGCCAAACCGCAGTTGTAAAAAACAACAAGGTAGTCGAGTATAGAACTAACCTAAAAATAGCATTCAGGGTTGAGTGATATGAAAGCAATGAAATATAAAAACTACATTAGGGGCAGATGGGTGGAATCAAAATCAAAAGAAGTATTTGAAGACTTAAATCCTGCAACCGGCGATGTTATTGGATACTTTCAAAAAAGCACTTCTGAAGATGTAGAAGATGCTATTGATTCTGCAGAAAAATCATTTGGATCATGGTCAGAATTGCCTGCACCCAAAAGAGGGGAGATGCTCCTGAATATAGCACATATGATAAGAGAACGAAAAGAAGAGTTAGCGAAGATAATGACAACTGAGATGGGCAAGGTTTTAACGGAAGCAAGGGGTGATGTACAGGAAGCTATAGACATTACAGAATATATGGCAGGTGAAGGCAGGAGGTTATTTGGATTTACAACGCCATCAGAATTAAAGAACAAATTTGCAATGACTATTCGAAGACCAATAGGTATAGTAGGACTAATAACTCCATGGAATTTTCCAATTGCAATCCCTGCATGGAAGATTATGCCGGCCTTAATATGTGGAAATACTATAGTATTCAAACCAGCAAGCGATACTCCTTTGTGTGCTTTAAAATTAATTGAAATTATTGAGAAAGCTGGCATTCCGGACGGGGTAATAAATTTTGTAACTGGCTCCGGTAGTGTTGTTGGTGATGAGATCGTTCTTAATAAAAAAGTTAGGGGTATTTCTTTTACAGGATCAAAAGAAACAGGTGAAAGCATCGTTAGAAAAGCAGGAATCAAAAAAGTTGGCCTGGAGCTTGGTGGCAAAAATGGAATTATAATAATGGATGATGCTAATTTAGAGCTTGCATTAGAAGGTGTTTTATGGGGTGCATTTGGTACAACCGGACAAAGATGTACTGCTGCTTCCAGGGTAATAATCCATGAGAAGGTTAAAAAGAAATTTGAAGAAATGTTGTTAGCTCGGGTTAAGAAATTAAAACTTGGTAATGGACTTAAACCAGATACTGACGTAGGACCTTTAATCAATGATGCTGCCGTAAAGAAATCAGAGTATTACACAGAAATTGGGAGAAAAGAAGGTGCCAGATTAATATGTGGTGGAAAAAGAATGCAGATGAAAGGATTTTTCTTTGAACCTACAATATTCACTGAAGTAAAACCCAATATGAGGATTGCAAAGGAAGAAATTTTTGGGCCTGTTTTATCCCTGATAACAATTAAAGATGTTTATGAAGCAATAAAGGTATGTAATGACACAGAATTTGGTTTAAGTTCATCAATTTATACAGAAAACATGAAAAATGCATTCCTGGCTATTGAAAAAATAGATTCTGGAATAACCTATGTTAACTCCAGTACAATTGGGGCAGAAACCCATCTACCTTTTGGGGGTGTAAAGGGAACTGGAAATGGAACACGCGAAGCTGGCATTGAGGGAATTCACGAATTTTCTGAAACTAAAACAATTTATATTGACTACTCTGGAAAGCTGCAGAAAGCGCAAATAGACACAGAAAATATAAAGTAAGTTTGAAGACCTTTTATTTTTCCAGGTATTTTCTGTGGTATTAAGCTGTTAAAAGTGTTACAAAAAATGTATCACTTCAGAAAGATTTAAATATATGGTAATAATAACATAGTTCTATGGTGGTATTAACATGAGAAACAAAGATGCAATAATCATCAGATACTTAATAGAAAACAAAAATGAAGAGTTGAATATTCTCAAGATTTCCAAAGAATTAAGAATGGATTACAAAAATGTTTATTCTATTGTAAAGAGGCTTGAAAAAGAATTACTTGTCAAACTGGAATCTTTTGGGCAGTCTAGCAGGGTTAAATTAATCTCACAGGTGCATCCGCTTATTTTTGAAGCTGAATACAACAGAAGGAAAGAACTCTTAAAAGATAAAAATCTGGCAGTAATGCTTAACGACTTTAAAAATGCACTAAAATCAAAATGTTACACGCTTCTTATTTTTGGCTCTTATGCAAAGAAAACACAAACCAAAAATTCAGATATTGACCTAATGTTCATTGTTCCAGATGGAAAGGAGGAACTGTTTGAAAAAGATGTCCACCGGGCAGCAAGATCTTTGCCCTTGCCAATACATTATTTAGTATTTTCTGAAAAACAGTTTTTAGATATGAACAATGTCAAGAAATCCAATGTCGGGCAGGAAGCTTTAAAAAACAACATTATTTTATACGGTATAGAAACATATTATGAGATGACATAAATGATAGATAAAGAAAGAGGAACTTATACTTATTTTTTGTGGTTAGCTAAACGGATACTTTTTTTGTAGTGATTGCTTCTGTTTTTGTAGTTTGTGTTTTCATGAGTTTTTTCATCGAGGTAAAATAGTTTCTAGATAAGACAAAAGACTTAATAAGTGGAAAAAATTATCAATTCTTTATGGAAACAGATCTTAGTAAATATATAGGTGAATGGATAGCAATATGTCATAAAGAAATAATAGCCCATGGTAAAGATGTAAATAAGGTATTTAGAGAAGCTAAAGAAAAATGTCCAAAAGAAAGACCCCTTTTAACAAGAGTACCTAATAAAGAAGCAATGATTTTCTAATTTTAAAATGACTCTTAATTTTCATTATAAAACTATTAAAAGACCAGATGGTACAGTTATTAAAACCCCCTCAATTCCAATCCTTCTTCACGGTAAAGAGACTATTGAATTTGTTGCTCTTGTGGACTCTGGAGCAGATGTTTCTATGATCCCAATCTCTATAGCTGAGTTACTTGGTTTAGATTTAAATGAAGAAAGCAAATTTCAAGCATTTGGTATTGGGGGAAAAGTTGATACTCTCGAGACAAAGATTAATATTACAGTACAAAAAGGTCATGAAAATCATAAATTCCAAATACCAATAAAAATAATTTTAGGAAATTACGATTTACCAATTCTTTTGGGGAGGTTGGGTTTCTTTGATAGGTTTATCATTTCTTTTAACCAAAGTCAAGAAAAGATTTCACTTAAATCTGTTCATAAATCCTTTTCCTGACTAGATAACTAATCTATTCCTTTTTATTAACTTCTCTTTTCTGGCTTATTTATTTTTTCTTGCAGTTGTTGAACAATTTTAACAAGCTCTTTAACTTCAGAAGATAAATTATCAAATTTCTTTAATTCTTTAGTATAGGGGGAAACAGAGGGGGGTTAACTAATGGTTAGTCCTTTTCTCTGCACCCCTTAGTAAACTTTTGGTGAAAAATGGCAGCACCTTGTTGATTAGATCTATTTAATCTTCTATAGGCTTTGCAAAACCTACTTTTTTTAATACCTTATTAATCTTTATCTTTACTTTTTCTCCTACATTGGTCCCAGGTACAAATAATACAAAACCTTTTACCCTGGCAATGCCATCACCCTTATCGCCAAGACCTTCAATAGCTACCTCTAATTCCTCTCCAACCTTTACAGGAGTAAAATCTCCATTTCCTTCAATAATTCTATCGCCCATGATCAATACCACCCGAATATTTTTTCATTTTCTTATGGTTTTTATCTAGTGGCCAATGCATAAAGCACCTTAAGACAAACCACAATACTTGCCGGTGCTAATAGATACACCACCGCCATAAATAGATTTACAGCCCAATGAGGGAAAATAGGTAAACTGGCGAGCAAGAAAAATTTTAATGTTAGGGTCAATACTGCCACTAAAAACAAAACACCTTCTTCATGAAAAATATTTAAAATTCCTGCAACAACACCTAATACCAAAAGCCACCAAACCCAGGTAGATCCCCAATTAAAAATACTGGCTCCCCACCCAACAAGAAAAGCCAACAAGATTCCAATTAGAATTATAGAAAATCCTGTTTTTTTATCCGTTAAATCTAATTTTGTAAATGCGAAAAGTTCTCTGCTTTTAACCATTTTTGCTACCTCCTATTTTAAAATATTTAATCATCTTAATCCTATCTCTCCTTTTTTTGCTATGAATTTAGGTACCTGAACCTTTTGAATATTCTTTAGCCATCCACCCAATTTTGATTTCTTAACTTTTTTTCTAGTGACTGCTTTTTTGAAATTTTTTTGTTTTTTAACTACTGATGTTTTCTTCTTCATAATCTTCTTAATTGTTTTACGAATTTTTTTGACATGGCTTTTCTTTGCATGTTCTTCAAATTCTATTTCCAACTGAGATAATCTTGTCTTCAGTTTGTTATTTTCATCCTGAAGAACCTTTAGGATAGTTTCATAGACTGGCATTTTTAGATGAAGTGGTTTTAGATACATATTTTTAGTTTTTT
>JACPNI010000057.1 GCA_016185555.1 Candidatus Woesearchaeota archaeon
CAAGAATTGGGGTGTAAAAATGACACATGAAATAAAACCATTAATTCCAGTACCAAAGTTAAGTGATGAAAGAATGCAAGAACTGCTAAAAGAGTATTTATTAGATCCACCAAAACAAAAACATATTTGCTTAACAGACAGAGATTTACCACCAATAGAAGAGTTAATATCAGATGAAAGTGAATTAACTGAACTTTGCAATCGTTATATAGAAAATATCGGGGCTTATTGCTGCAGAGAAATAATGTGTAATGAAAAATTTATGAGATCTATTGAAAAAAAAATAGGTGTGGATGGGAATCAGAAGGATGGATTCAGGCATCAAATATTAAGGTACATAGGTTCTTTGGCTGCAGAAGGCAAGACATTTGACTACAGAAAAGATGAGCAATTGAAAAAGGCATTTACTAAATATTTATTTGATAGAAAAAGAGATGAAATGAACTTTTATGATTTATCTAAATGCTATGCCGGCAACTCAAAAGAGAGACTTGAAGTAATAAAGAATCGGCTAATAAAAAACTTTGGTTATTGTGAAGTTTGTGCAGTTGATGCTTTGCATTCATATATTAAAAGACTTATCTCTTTTGCTGTCAATTAAACTATTGGTGGTTATTATCCTAAGATAATTCCATCATCAACTTTATCTAAGTCATAAGGTAGAAAAGCAAACACCAAATATTTTCCATATTTTGTTGAGAAACATTTTGATGTTATATTACCAACCTCTTTGCCTTCAGAGGTTACTTTTTCTGGGACTTTGTCATAAATAATCCTGACTAATTTTTTGGGTGGCTTTCCTAGATTATGAACCCTGGCCATTATTTCCTGGCCTAAAAAACATCCTTTAGTAAAAGAAACAACATCAGTCCAATTGGTATTTAGCAGCATTTCCTTGTCAAAATCAATTCCCTGAATGGAAATGTCATTTTCAATCCTTATTACACCATAGGCGTCATCAGAAATTTCATCTAATTTTTCTTTAAGTTCTTTAGCCAGTAATAAATATCCAATCCTTTGATTTATCTTAATTCCATCAGTTTCTATATCCTTTCCAATAATATGATAGACATTAAGATTAAGTTTTTCTAGTTTTGACTTATTTAATCTGACAAACCTTTCAATATGTTCTTGAAATCTTTCTTCAAATTGCTTTTCAAATACAACATACCATTCATTCTCAATTAGTTTTTGATCAAAAAGAACTATTAACTTACCAAAATTATCAATGAAAGCATTCTTATCGGCTTTTTCATCATTAGTTGTTATCCCTTTAATTAGCTGGATGGGATTTCCTGTTATCTTAAAAACGACCTTTGGCAGTAATTTATAACCCTCATATCCCATTACTCTTTCATAATCTTCTGGTTTCATCTTATTCATTAATAGAATATGGGCCCGGGAGGATTCGAACCTCCGATATCTGCCTTGTAAGGGCAGCGTTTATTAGTTGCTCTTAACCGCTGGACCACGAGCCCATTTAATCAGAAAGCAAAGTTTTATATATAAAAACCTTTTGGACGTATTTTATGGCTAGAGGAGAGTTAGCGCTTTTTACTTGTGGGTCTGGTGAAAAATTTGCAGAACTTTTGCCTAATGAAATAGATAAAATAAAATTTGAAGCAGCAACTAAATTATTACAGGAAAGTTCAAATTTTATCGGGAATATTATTTTACCGCAAAAGACCAAACTAGATAAGATTAAGACAACAAGATTTGCAGATGGCGAGATTAAAACAGAGCTTGAATCTTCTGTAAGGGGGAAGGATGTTTTTCTTGTCCAATCACTTATCGGTTCAGAAAACCGCGTAGCCTCCTGTTATTTAGAATATGACTGTGGTATGCATACAAGGCTTATTGAAACTTTATTTGCTATAGATGCAATTAAAGGTGCTGGTGGTGCTTATGTTAATGTCGTTATACCTTATCTGGCTTATGGCAGGCAGGATAAAAGAAAGGGCAGAGAGTCCAGGAGCGCAAAGGTTATAGCAAGTCTTTTTGATGCTATTGAACCCAAAAATATTAGAACAACATTAATAACGATGGATTTGCATGCAGGACAAATAGAAAGCTTTTATGACAATGTTAAGGTTGAAAATCTTAAGCCTGCTTCTATTTTAATAGATTACTTCAAAAAGAACCATAAAGAAGACTTGGAGAATTTGGTTGTTGTTTCCCCTGATGCCGGTGGTGCAGCAAGAGCAGAGTATTATGCTAAAAAACTTCAAACTGAAAATGCCCTTATGAGCAAAAAAAGGTCATATGTTGAAGCAAACTTGGTTGAAGCAATATACCTTCTTGGAAGTGTTAAAGATAAAAATGTTCTGATAGTTGATGATATGATAGATACTGCCGGGAGTCTGGAGAAAGCTGTTTATAAACTTAAAGAAAATGGTGCTTTGGATATACTTGCAGCCTGCAGCCATCCGTTATTCAGCTATCCTGCAGTTGATAGGCTTGGAAATTTATACTCGAAAGGAATTTTAAAGGAGGTTGTAGGTACAGATTCTATAATTTATGGTGACAGTTTTAAAGAGAAAAATAAATGGTTTAAACAGGTAAGTATAGCACCATTAGTGGCGAAGGTTATTTATAATATTAACAATGATCTATCTGTTAGTTCTTTGTTTGATTAGTTTATAAATATATGATTAGAACAATAATTTTCGATTTAGCGGAAGTTTATCTTAAAGGTTTCATGGGTATTGAGCATCATCTTGAAGCGGTATTAAACATAGACGCAAAAGAGATCTGGAATAAACTACGAAATGGCTCAGAATTCATAGAGCTAATGACGGGTAAAATAACTGAAGATGAATTCTGGAAAAAGGTACTCATACGTAACAGATGGAATGTTGAAATCCTCCATCTTAAAAAAGCAATTCGAAATAACTTTTGCGAGATTAAAGGAACGAGAAAAATTATTGAAACACTTAAAAGTAAAGGGTATAAATTAGGGTTACTTTCTGATCATTCAAAAGAAAACAGACACAAAAACCTTTAAATTATTATTAAAAAAGCTCGGTGAGATTCCGGAAAATTGTCTATTTATTGATGATGATAAAAAGAACATTAAAATTGCTAAATCGATTGGATTAAATGTAATACATTTTAAGAATTCTGAACAGTTAAAAAAAGAGTTAGCTGCTTTCTCAATAGAAATAGGTCAATAATTAAAATTCAAAGGAATATAATGAGAGTTAGTTTGACTAGGCTTCCAGCCATTTTTTTATCTTGAATTGATTTCCGCTAACAAAGCTCTTGCCCTTGCCTTTTATCCTTGTCACTTCTTCAGGAACTGTTGAAAATATTATCTTTCCTTCTTCATAAGCCCTTATGTCTCCTGTTTCTTCGCTTCTTGTAAATACAGTAGTTCCTTTAAACTGCAAAGAAGAAGCTATGCCGCTTAAATGCCGCATACTTACGGGGTTTGCAAATCCCAGCTGAGAAGCAAGATCATTATCCCAGTTTAGCTTCATTGCTTTTAGAAATTTAATAAGGTCAATATCAAGTTGGACACCAGACCTTTCGATTGTTCCATCCTTTGAGATTAGAATTGCTCCGTCATAGAACATCGTTTTTTTAATTGCATCCTTACTATTCTCATCCATGATATTTCTCTTGTCTTTAAACATGTTTTTGCTATGACTCATTGTCAGTATATAATCCTCATGCTTTGATGAGCTGTATCCTAGGAGTACTAATAGGCCAAACTTCTCTTTGGTATCAAGGCCGATTTCCTTTATGGTATTAAGAATTCTTTTTTTGTACTCGGTGTTGTTTTTAACATCGGAATGCTTGAAAAATTCGTTCAACTCGTCACTAACATCGTCCATTTTACCTCTTAATTTTTAGTATTTTAAAATTATTATAAGGAGTTATCAAGAATCTATTTATATATATTTCTAATGTTTTGAATATAAGTTTATTTTATGATTAAAATTTACGATAAACAAAGTACTGCAGCATCAATTAGTTTATTTTGTGTTCTTATGACTTCTTTTTTCATAACCACCACCCAGCATTATAAATGTGGGGGGTGTTAAAATGTCATGAACTTGCACATCTTTCAGTAATATTTATAAAGAAGTTACATTTAAACTTATATATACATAAATGGGTTGGTATTTATGGCAAAAAAGACAATATCGCTAAGTGTTGAAAAAGAAATTTACGAGGAGTATAGGAAGTATTGCGAGCAGAAAGGCATCATTCTGTCAAAACAAGTTGAGAACTTCATGGTTGAAGAATTAAAGAAAAATGGTAAAAGAGGATAGAGATATGGGAACAAATCATAAATTAATAATTGGAAATTGCATGGAAATGAGTGAGATAAAAGATGGCGGTGTTAATTTGGCTGTAACTTCTCCGCCATACTTTAACGCTCCGTTTGATTATAAGGACTTATTCAAAAACTATGAGCAATATTTAGGTGTTTTAAGAAAGATGGCCAAAGAATCTTTTAGGGTTCTTGCAGAAGGCAGAATTTTTGTTCTTAATATTGATGATATGTTAGTCAATGGGGATAAATTTCCTATTGTCGCAGACGCAATTAAGATTTTTCAAGAGACAGGTTTTAGATATAGAGATAGAATAATATGGAAAAAACCAGAAGGTTATTTAAGAATTAGTAGAAGAAGCGGAGTTATA
>JACPNI010000081.1 GCA_016185555.1 Candidatus Woesearchaeota archaeon
ATACCTATACTTGCCAGATCATAAATCCCATCTCTGTACGTAGAACCCTCCTGCGGAATAAGTTCAAAAAGCCTCTCTTGTTCGGATCCTTTGTATATCATCTCTCCATTTTTTCTTAATATATATTCTGTCATTTTTTACCTCCCATTACTAAATATCAGTCAACAATTCAACTAAAGAAAATTTTCTTGGCACTAATATACTACTTCTCAAATCCTGGTGTAATAACAGAAAGTCACGTAATGATTTTTTATAATTGGATAAATCATCTCTAAAAATACGCTTTACTTCGCTTGACTTTTTAAACGATGCAAACTCAATAGCAGCCGGACTCAATTCAATAAATTCATCATCATAATCCTTAAGGACGCCGAAATAGGAAGGTTTAGCGTGTAAAGAATCGTTTCCAGTTATATTTATTATTCTAACCTCAACTAATTTCTCTTTATAATTTTCTAATAAATTAAATGACATGTTAACTCCCTCCGAGATTTTATACTCTCACTTAAGACGTACAGTATTTAAATTATTCGGTTTATTATTAACTATATTGTTAAATTAAACAGGTTGATGGCTTCAGAAATTTTTTTGAATGCCTGTTCATATTTTCTTGAATCGTTTGCTTCTAATGTAATAAAAGTCTCTTCTAAATTATTTTTATAAAGATAAAGATTACCGCAAAGAAAAGATCTAATATTATCCCTCTTGTGGTTTTTTCCCCCATCTGGTGTTAAAATGTTTAGTTGGTACTCCAAAGAAAGATAAACTTCTGAAACTAAGCGAGGTTTTAACTTTTCTCTTAGCTCTACAGGATCAATCATACTAGATTTGCTTAATAGCTGCTTAAAAAGTATTCGGTTTACCTCTTAAAGTCAGTAGAATAACTATATATCATCTATAACTAAAGTGTATAACCTAATCCCAATCAAGACGTCTTTTGGTCTCCATTAAAGGGTTTAAGTAAATTAAGAGCGAATTCCCATGGAGCGATTTATTTTCAACCTTTTTTTCAAGTTTCTCTTTTTCTGGTTGTTTCTTCTGTTTCTCTCCATTTATAACTATCTGAATCTTATCACCAGATTTAGTTGTAACAAAAAAGTCAATTGTTTTGGGAGCAAACGAATGTTCAACAGTCACTGTACTTAATGAATTTATATCACCATAAAAATTCACCCTTGGTTCACTATATTTTAAATAATAACCTAACAAAGCCCCTGTTACTAATCCTCCAATAAGATAAATTCTAGCTCTTCTTTTACCGGCCAGATTACAATTTTTATAACTACTTACATCGTATACCATTTTAACCTCCTAAAGTTTACTCTTATTACAGGCCAAACCTTTTTTTGAGTTCATCTTCTTTTTTCTTCCTTCAATCTTTCTTCCCGGACCTTTATTAACTTTAATCTAAAATAATCTTTTTTATATCATCTGGAACAATATCCCCTCTTTCAATCATAGCCTTAACAATTCTTTCTAGTGAGGTACCATTAGTTATTAAGTATGGAGAAATACCGTTAAATCCACCAAAAGATAAAAACTTGTTCAGTAAGAAATTTCCATGTTTAATGATAAATTTGTCTGTCCTTTCTAAAGATTCTTTAACAGTATTTTCTCGTTTAACCTTAGGATCCAATTCTACCGATGCAGCTACGCTACCGCCAAAATTTGCAGATTCCCCCGGAATCACAAGTACCTTTTTTCTGTGCAGGTCTTCTCTAGCCTCTTCTGTTATTGGAAAATTAGCGGCCTCCACAATAAGCGATGCTTTAATTTTATCAACATTTTTTGAACTGATGACATTTCCGATAGCCGCTGGAATTAATATATCACAGTCTAAATATAGGATATCATCCAGGGGTCTTATCTCTACTTCTTCATAAATATCACTCGATTCGGACCTTAACACCTCTATAATTTTACTGTAATCGAGCCCATTTTTATCGACTAAAGTAGCATTAAAAATTAAATCTGAGACAGCTACAACTTTATGACCTAAATCAGTAAGTCTTTTAAAAATTGGCTTACCCATTGCTCCTAGACCTTGTATGGCTATACTATAACTATCTTTAATTGGAAAGTTAGGAAATTCATTTTTATTTTCATAGACAAAATCAAGAACGGTTTTAACCATCATAGCAACACCTTTTCCAGCAATTCCATTTATATCATAAGCAGTTTTACCATCTTCAATTAAAAAATCAATGTACTTTTTAATACAACTTTCATTGAAATTCATATCACACCCCGGGCCGCCCCATTTTCCATTACCGGGTCCTAAAACATGATACCTCCACGTTTCATCAGCAAAACAGGATATTATATAATCTGAAGGCATATCGCCTGTTTTTACTTTAATTTTTGATGGGGCTTGAATTGCAGACTTCGCACCGCCATAAAGCCCCCTTTCTCCAGGTAATGCATTTTTTAGGGTCATTCTTTTAGCCAACATTGTTGTTTCATCTATATTAACATCATTTGTATACCTTGTACCTCCTTTTCCAAAATGCAAATTTTTGTTAAAGTAAGAAGGAAGAGCGGTGTTATCAACTACCACTAAAAATTTGTAGCCAGAAGGATGGTCTATTTCGACAGTCAGTTCAGGCCTTCTAGAATTATACCATTCAGTTAACTTAGTTAGATTTTCTAGGGTATATTTCATTTTAACCTCCTAAACTTATATTTGTGGAACTAAAAAACCCCCTCTTACCACCAATAGTCAAATATTCTTGTTTAATCTCCTCAAACTGCCTATCACATAAAGAGATATCCTCTTTTACCCTATCTAGGGGTGCTAAACTACCAGAAGCACCGTGAAGTTTAACCTTCAAACCCGCTTTCTCTATCTTTTCAATTGCCTCAGAATAGTATAAAAAAACCTTCTTCCGAAATAAGGCAAATCCTGCATCGTTATAGAGCTTCTCTTCTCTGCTTTTTTCTGTATATGGTCGGATGGGAGGGAAAAATTCAAATGTTTTAAGTTTAAGCTCTCTAGTGCTTGTTTGAAAACCCACAACATAAGTAAAAGTTGGAAGGGTCTTCTGATTTAGAACAATAGTTATTTCTTTTTGATTTGTTCTTTTTGAATCATCTATAAAATCATCTAATGTTTTTGGTATTCCAAATAACTTATAGTAAACTGACATTTTGCTTGGATTACTGAACCTCTTCCTTTTTTTCAACTAACCTCAATAACTCTTGTAAGAATTTGGGTTCTAACTTAAGCATCTTTTGGAATTTATCTAATCCAAACATACTCTCAAATAAAGCCAACCAAAATGCTGCTTGGTCTTTAGTTGTTTGTCTAATAAAGTATTTTCTTTCTTTTTCAGGACTATTGTAAACACCATCAAAGAACAAGTAACCTGTTGGCTGATAAACATCAAGGTGAAGATCAATATTTGGAAATTTTTCGCCCCATTCGTCTTTCTTAGTTGTTAATTTATAATAAACACCATTGTCAACTGTACAGAGCCTGACTAGGTCGGAAGCATTGGTTAAATCTTCTAACCTACCGCCTTCTGTTCTCAAAACAAAAGAGTAAAGACTTTCTGGTCTTTTCCAACCTAAAAGGAAATATTTATCTTCAACCATGACTTTTTCACTAAACTAACCTTTTTATACTTTTTGATTGGTACATGTAATTCACATTACACGCACCTTTATAAATAAAAACCAACTTCTAGACATTAAAGGGGTGATTTTTATCATATAAAAGCTAAAAACAGAGTTAAGGCTTCAAGGATTCACAGAAGCTACTGTCCAAGCTTATGTTAGGCATAATAACCAATTTCTAAAGTTTATAAACAAAAAACCAGAAAACATAACAGAGGAGGATATAAAATCTTATCTGGCATCTTTATTGTCGAGGGACCTAAAACCTTCTTCTGTTAGTTT
>JACPNI010000070.1 GCA_016185555.1 Candidatus Woesearchaeota archaeon
CTCAGATAAAATAAAGATCAAAGCATGGTTAATGACTTCTGAAAAAGCAAATGGCACAGTAATCATAGGACATGGCTATCCATTTGACAAGGGCAACATACTTCCTGTCGCGAAGTTCCTTTATCCTGATTACAATTTACTTTTTTACGACCACAGATATTTTGGAGAAAGCGAAGGGCAGATATCAACAGTAGGAATTAAAGAAACAGAGGACGTTAAAGCTGCAGTAATGTTCGTCAGAGAGAGCTTTCCTAAACAGCCAATTGCACTGTACGGATTTTCTTTAAGTGCGTCTGCAATGTTGATGAGCAAAGAAAAAGTGAATGCAATAATCGCCGATTCTGCCTATGCTGATTTAAAACTGATGGTAAAGCACGTGTACTCAATATTCGGACCGTTAAAATGGCCGTTCATTACAACAACCAACATCCTGACTAAAATTATTTTTGGAGTACATCCGGAAGATGTCTCTCCTGCACAAGCAGTCAGGAATAGCACCGTCCCTATCTTCGTTATCCATGGGGAAAAGGACAGCCAGATACCGGTTGAAAGTGCATACATTTTAAAAGAAAGCAATCCTGATATCGAGATATTGATTGTGCCTGGGGTAGATCACGGCTATGCACATGCCATGTTAAAGGATGAATATGAAAGAAAGATTAAAGAATTCCTAAAGAAACATATGAAATGAACAAGAAACAAAGAAATCACTTGGGATTTCATGCGTTGTAAGAGGAATAATTGGACTGCACTCCTAAAATGGGATAAATAGTTAAGCATATACTATTTGACAGAATAAGAGGTGCAGTCCATATAAAATGATGAACAAAAAGGTATTAACATGGGCCTTGTACGATCTTGCAAATACAGCATTTACTTCTCCATTTAGGACAATATTCTGGCCTTTATTGGTTACTTCATTTTTAGGAGGAAATGAATTCCAAATCGGACTGATTGTTGCTTTATCGATATTGGCATTCAGCATATTAATACCGATGATTGGAGTTTATTCCGATGCGACAAGGATAAGAAGGCCTTTCATATTATTTCCGACATTGATCACAGTAGTGATAATTGCGCTCCTTCCCAAATTTAGTTTAGCATGGAATCTTGTATTGGCAGGACTTGCCATCGTGCTGTATAATATTGCATTATCTATCTACAATGTTTACCTTCCTGAAATAACAAGCGACAAAGAAATGGGCAGAGTTTCAGGAATAGGTATTGGGGTCGGATTTTTAGGAACAATAGTCAGTCTTGTCTTGATATATTCAATTCTGAAATACTTTGCAGACGGAACCATTGAAACGATAAAAGGAGTCAATGCTGCATTCCTTGTGATGGCTGCTTTCTTCTTGATATTTTCCTTGCCTTTATTGATCACTTTTAAAGATACTAACACGAAGAAAGCGCACAATCATTTGATGAAAAAGGCCTTCCTTGGTGTGGTTTCCACTTTTAAAGGGCTCACAAAATTAGAGGGAATGATACCTTTGATGATTGCAGTGTTCTTTTTTGCAAATGCTTTGGGAGCCATAGATGTATTCTTCTTCTTGTTCGCTAAAAAAGAGATAGGAATAAGCCTTGTAGGATTCATGTTCCTTTTCATGGCGCAATCAATTGGAGCGGCGACAGGAGCGATAGCTTTCGGAAGATTAGCAGATAAGATAGGAGCTAAGAAAACGCTTCTGATAGGGGGAGTACTATGGCTCATCGTCATTTTGATGTTCATAATTTCAAGAAGTTTAGCTGCATTCTGGATAGCTGGCTTTCTTGGAAGCCTTGCATTTGGATGTGTTTTGTCGTGCGCAAGGACGTTGTTTGTATTTTTGATCCCTAAAAAGAAGATGGGGGAGTTTTTCGGATATTCACAGATACTTGGAAAGCTCTCGGGTTTGCTTGGACCTGCTGTATCCGGCTGGATAATTGTAAGTTATGGTTATAGCGCATCTCTGGTCCTTGTGCTTATCCTGGTAGCATTATCAGTGGCATTCCTTTTCAAGACGCCAGATGCAAGGAAGATGATACATTAATCTAACTCATACTTCTCTATGACCTCATAAATAGATCTTTTTGGGATCAATGTTGACTTAATCAGCGAGAATGATGTTATCTTCTATTCGATATCAATCTTTAATTTATTCAGATAATCCTTTAATTCCTTCTAATTGAGAGTGTATTTAATATGGACATTTACACTCATTTTTCTTTTTTTCAGGTATACTATAAAATATCTGAAAATCACAAAGAAACTATAACCTTTCCTTCTTTTTCAAGAACTTCAATGCCTTTTGTTTTTAGTTTTTCTTTAATTTCATTCCATGGGATATTTCTCTCTCTGGCATTTCTAATAGTATCAAGAACTTCTTTTACATAAGAATAATTTTCATATATTAAGTCTGCTTTTTTCTTTGAATCAATATATTCGTCATTGATTTCTTTAATATGCTTCTTCTGTTCTTCCAAAATTTTATTTAATTTTTCCAGTTTAGAATCAAATTTGCCTATGTCTTCACTGTAGTTGTTGTAATAATGCTCCAACGCCTCGCTGAAACTTTTGAAATATTTTTTTTGATAATTTTTATAATATTCCAAGTCAAAAGGTGTTGCATCTAAATTTTCTATTGAGTTTGCATTTATTTTTGCTAATTCCAAATCCTTAATGGCTTGGTATAGGCCTTCTGATTCCTCATCTGTTAATTCTTTTTCATTTTTATCAATCCTGGCCCTTAAACAAACTTCTTCTGCATATAACCCACCAAGTGCAAAATTCATTGCCAGTGTTTTTACAATATTCTCTTTGTCTGATTTATTGATAGTCTCTTTAAATTCTTTTAAGTTAATAACGAGAGGGTTACAGTGTTTTGCCGGAGGATATTTGTAAGTTTCTTTTGGCTTTATTGTTCTGTCTTTCCATGTCTGCTGTTGTAAAGCTAAAATTATGTTGTAGTCTTTGTCACACAGGATTATATTCCCCTTGCTAAATAATTCAATTATAAGGATTTTTTTTAGTTTTGATTCTAAATGGAATTCTAAGATTCTTTCAAAATTATTTTGTTTTATTTCAATCAGCTTAAAATTATCAATATGCCTCTTTAAGTTTGTACAGAAACCGGTTATTTCTGGCTTTTTTTCAGTTGTTAAGAATATGGCTTTTCCAAGCAATACTTTAATTAAAATATTCCCTTCTTTATTAAATACTAAAATAAATTCTTCTTTATTTGGCTGGTATATTTTGTCAAACCTTGCACCAATCAGGTTTTCAAGCTCTTTTCTGATAAAGTAAATCTCAACAGCACTTAACGATTTCATGAAAAAATTAAAAGGAATAAGGTATAAAAATGTTTAGAATATTCCTGTTGTTGGCTGAACATCAATTACAAACCCACCACTCGCATAAGTGCCTGTTTGACCCTGGGTGGTTATTGTGATTGAGTATGCGGGGTCACTTGCGCTTCCTGTAGATAGTGGTGCGGTTTTTGTTGCTGCAACTGCCACCGTAAATGTACCTTCCTGTCCAACATTTAAAGTTGCAGTCGGGCTTGAGATTATTCGTGCAGAAACGCCATTAACCGAGGTAACGGGTGTTAGTGCTACTGTAACTGTAATGGGATTATTTCCTAAGCTTCCATCATTAGCAACAAATACCGCGATTGTTGTTGTTTCACCCTGTTTAATTGATACTTGTGTTGGTGCAGTAAATTTTGCCCCGCCATGTATCTTGCCAATTTCTGTTTTGGCTGTTCCAAAAACATCTTTAGTTATGTCAGTTAAACCACCAAATTGTTGTTTTACAAATGCTAAACCTAGTGTTAAAAGCGTAATAGCAATAACAACAACTACAATTGTATTAATAGAAAGTTCCAGTGCACCTCTTTTAGCCATGCTATCCTGATAAGAGGCTATATATTTAAATATTTCTAAAATTTGCAATTTTTAGAATTTGAAATTGTGTTAGTTTTGTTGAAGATGAAAATTGAAACACTTGAAGTAAATGGTGTGAGTTATCAAGTTAGAATACATTATGAAAATAGAAATAATACTCATGCATCTGTAGGGAAGAAAGAAATTAATATAAGAATTCCGATTTTCTTAAATAGGGAAGAAATGTTTAAGCAATTATTAAAAATGAAGTGGTGGGTAAAAAATAAATTAGAAGAAAATCAAGAAAAATTCAAGCAAGAAATAAAAGAATATAAAAATAATGAAATATTAAAAGTAGGTAATGAGGAGTATATACTTAATATAGCCTTTATGCCAAAACAAACCAGCTCTGCAGTAATATTTGATAATAAAATTCGGCTTTCAATTTCCAATAATATTTCAAAAGAATACCAAAATAAACACATATCGTCCCTTATTAGCCGATGTATAGCCCAAAAAAGATTACCTCAGCTTCAGGAAAGAATAAATAACTTAAACCAGATACATTTTAATCAAAGAGTAAATAAAATATTTTTTAAGAATATAAAATCAAGATGGGGAAGCTGCTCTAGTTTAGGGAATATTAACATTTCAACGAGATTATTATTTGCTCCTGATGATGTGCTTGAATATGTTTGTATTCATGAGCTTGCACATTTGATTGAGCATAATCATTCCGATAGATTTTGGAGTTTGGTTGAAAAAGCAGTGCCAAATTATAAAGAGAAAGAAAAATGGCTGAAGGAAAATGGCCATTTATGCGTTTTTTAATATAAAATTTAAATGGGGATGAAGGGATTTGAACCCCTGACGTCACCGGCTTCAGCGGTGTGCTCTCCATAGCCAACATGGTATGTTTCAGGCTGAGCTACATCCCCAGTAAAAATTTAGTTTCTTTGCTTAGTATTTAAACATTTTGGGGGGTACTAGGGGATACGAAAATTTATATATAATACTCTAATAATTTTCTTTAAAAAATGGGATTGTGGGGTAACTTGGCTAGCCTTTTAGGTTTGGGACCTTAAGATCCCGGTTCAAATCCGGGCAGTCCCACATTAAAATTAACTTTCAATAATTATTTTATTTTTATCTGGCTTCATTAATGCTTCTTTGCCTTCTTCAAGCCCTAAGAAATCCGATATTGCTTTTGGAATCCTAACTGCAAGGGAACTTCCTATTTTAACTATCTTTACTTTTTTAGCTAAGCCCCATAAACCTTTCTTTTTTGCTACTGCATCAATCTCTTTGGATGTTTTTTCATCAAAAACTTCTTCATCGCATTTTGTGCATACCTCTGCTGGGAATTCACCTAGGCTTATTCCATACATCTTAAATTCTACTTTTTTCTTTACTAGTTTCCCACCACATTCTTCGCATTCTTTTCGTTCCATTTTACTTACCTCATGTAAACTGTTTTAATCTTATAGATTTTTTCTCCTATAATTTTATATGCTACACAATAATAAGCATAGCAAGCTAAAAAGCTGTCTGTTTGTTTTGTTTTTGAGCCTTGCGTAATTGCTTTTTTAATGTCTTCATCATTAATGCACAATGCAATCATTTTTTCTTTGGCATGTTTTGTAATAAATAAATACAATAATAATCACCAGTATATACAGTATATCTTTGTATTTATTAAGCTTTTGGTTCTAATAATTTCCGAAAAGGTTAAATAGGTTGCTTTTGAAGATTTTTATGGAAGTTTAAAATGGCAACAAGAAAAGTCGGTTCTGCAGGCAGGTTTGGGGTAAGATACGGCAAGACAATAAGGCAAAGAATAGTTGATGTAGAAAAAAAACAAAGAAAACTACAAAAGTGCCCATACTGCCATAGGTTGATGGTTAAAAGGATTTCATTAGGTATTTGGGAATGCAAGAAGTGTGATTCAAAATTTACAAATAGGGCATATTTTGTGGAGTGATAAAATGAAGGCATACAAGTGTTTTGACTGCGGTGCAAGTGTTAAGATGGATTATCTTAGAAAGAAGATAAGGTGTCCTTATTGTGGGAGTAAAGTATTATACAAAGTAAGGGCTGCAACAACAAAGGTTAAGGCAGTTTAATTCTAATATGGACATTTCAAAAGACACAGAAGAGAAAATAAATCAGATTCAGTTTCTGGAACAGAATCTGCAGAATTTATTTATGCAAAGACAAAACTTCCAGTCTAAACTTCTTGAGGTCGATAATGCCTTGGATGAATTGAAGAAATCAAATGGGGAAACCTATAAGATTGTTGGCAATATAATGATTAAAGGATCAAGGGAAGAGTTTATTAAGGAACTGGAATCTAAGAAAGAGATTATAAACTTAAGGATAAAAAATCTTGAGAAGCAGGAAGAAAAATTAAAGGAAAGGGCTTCAAAAATCCAGAATGAGGTTGTTGAAACATTAAAAAAAGAAAAGTAGAATATGGAAACTATATTACAGGCAGTTGAACTTTTAATTCAGATAGAACAGGATTTAAGCGTACCTAAAAATGTTCGTGTTAAGGTTAAGAATGCAATGACTGCTTTGCAGGAAGAAAGTCTTGAGCAGGCACTGAAAATAAATAAATCCTTACAGGAACTTGATGATATTGCTGCTGATCCAAACATTCCAAGTTTTACAAGAACCCAGATATGGAATGTAGTTAGCTTATTAGAGACACAAAAACCATAGTTTAAATCATAGAAAAAATGATTTAATATCCGTTTAGCTAATCGCCCACTATAAAAAAGTGAAATTCAATTTTAATAGAGAATAAAAAGCGTCACTATGCCATTTTTGGCTATTTTTCAAAAAAATCACGTTTATCGTCGATAAGTTAAAAAACAGCTAAACAGAAACAAAAAAAAA
>JACPNI010000071.1 GCA_016185555.1 Candidatus Woesearchaeota archaeon
TACATCTAGATTGTCAGACACTTTTGTTTTGTAATGAGCTTTAAGTTCTTCTCCTATTATCCTTGCTCTTTCATACCCTTTTCCATTATCTCGAAAATTTCTTTCCCAAAAGTTTCTAGCATCATAAATCATAGAAGTTATTTTTCCGTCTTTTGTTTCAGCTTCATATCTAATCCCTGGTATTTCCTTCTCAATAAAAAGAGCTCTCCAGCCGAAATCAGTTACCTTAACTTTTCCTGCTGTTATAGATAATTTTACAACATCTTCTGGTATTTCTGCAATTATTATTTCAGTTAGTTTCATTTTAAGTCCTCCTCAGTTAGACCAAATCTTTCTAATAATTCTTTTTGCTCTCTCTTATCTCTCTCTTCCTGTTCTTTTTTCTTTTCTAACATCCTCCTTTCTACAACTTCTTGTGCTTTTAAGTAATGTCTTTTGAGCTCTTCTTCCCATGTACCTGGTGCGTAGGTTGAAATATCCCTACGACCCCCCCTATATTCCGAAAAAACTAATTTTCCATTTTTAAAGACCCTTACTCCACCTGCTGTTCCTAAACTATAATAAATAAAACCTTTAATATCTTCTTCAATATCTTCTTTTCTAGGTTCAGGATAAATCTCTCTAAAACCTATAACAAAATTATATTCGATAATTAAAGAATCGTCATTAGAGAAATATAATTGACGACTTTCAGATTTTCTTTCTCCAAAAATTTGAGCAACTGTTGTTGCCATAGTGTATAAGTTCTTGTCTGTGGCTTGTTTTTGCCTTTCTTTAATTTTTTCTTCTAATATGGACTCTTTTGATCTGTCTTTTTTGGTTTCGTTTCCTTTATTAGAGCTACAGCCAGCTAATAAAGATGCAAGCCCACCAAAAATTAAGTTTCTTCTATCCATCTTAGAACCTCCTACCTTCAGGCAATGTTAAATCTTCAACTGCTTTTTCAAGTAATATATACTGTCCAACCTTAATTCTATGCGGACTTTTAATTAAATACCTAGAGTAGTCTGGATTAAATTGTTCAAGTGCTTTTCTTGCTGCTTTATTTAATGCATAAACCTCTCTCCAGTTACTTTTAGTACCATAGAATCTTTCTGCAACCTTCGATAAATGATCACCTTGCTTTGCAACATAAACAGCTATATTATCTACATCAATTATTCTTCCTTTGACTTCAAATCCTTCAACTACTTCTGGCAAGGCGCTTAAAATATCTTCTGGATTTTCTATTTTAACATTCAAATTTTCACTTCTAACTCTTTTTTTGGTAGCTATTTTCTTGCTGCTTTCTAATTTGCCACAACCATATAATAAAAAAACTAAACCGCCAGAAATTAAAGCTCTTCTGTTCATTTTTACTCCTTAATTTTCGCGGCGCGTACTCCAAGCTCGTAATTAGAGTACCGTGGATCCCTGCCGTAATCCAGGACAGCCCAATCGGAATTCACAAAGAACCATGCGACAGAATTATTAACTGGTTTTGGGGACCAATACTTAAAATCAACCCCTTCTCTTATAGGTAAACCTTGTCTGTTAAAACTTGTTAAATCAACATTACAATCCTTCATTAAACAAGTCTCTAAAGGTTCTGAGTTTTGTGGTTGTAAGTTTCCATTTACAATTCTATGATTATAATTAATATACAGGACATCATTCACAACCTTTAAATCAGCATCAAACCATTCAACCCTCCGTGGTTCTCTTACTTCAGTAATATCCTTATAGATCTTCTGGAATTCATCATTGCCATTTCTTAATAACAGGAGGAAATCTGCAAATTCCCTAGGAGTTAACATTCTCGCGTTTTCTTTATGTAAACCTCTATGTGCATCATACCAATTTTTTTCAAAATGGCTCCTTTTTTTGGCAACATATAAATTATGTTGAGGCATGAAAATATAGTTCTCATAATCTAGGTCTTTACTTCTAGCACCAGAAAATCCTTTAACATGCTCTAACTCTATAGATCTTCTTAATCCTTCGTCATTCACTGCTGAAATTATCCTTGTCATTTTAACCTTCCTATCTCAATCTCCTGTTTTAAATTCTTCAATATTTCTTCTAATCTTTTTGTTTCTCTTTGTTGCTCATCTTCTTTTTTTATTGCTCCTCCCTGTTTTCCCTTTTCCTTTGCTTCTCTTATTAACTTTAAATAATTATCAAACTGTCCTTGTGCTAGGCTTAGAATTTTTTTATCTCTTCCTTGATATACAAGGTCACCCTTAGCATTTCTAACCTCAACAAGGCCTATTATAAATTCATTATTATCATCAATATACTTGATAGTTATTCCATCAGGTTTTCTAATAGTCAGTAAATTTCTTTTTTGAGGCACCAAAAAAAAACCATCAAGGTATACTTCAAATTTTACATAGTCTTTACCAATAGTATCATTATAAGTATAATCATATGGAAAATGAATAACTTCTTCACAACCTGTAAGAGTTAAAGCCCCGGCTAATACAATTCCAACAAGCGTATTTTTAAGTTTCATTTTAATCCCAAAGTTTGTTTTTATCTGAACTTTTTAGCTACAGTTTTCCAAGTTCTTTTTAATGTTAATTTTGATGTTTTGAATAATTTCATTTTAATCCTCCATATTATTTTTATTATAACCTCATTTCTCCTTAATTCTTGCTGCACGTACCCCAAGTCCGGAATCCGAGTACCGTGGATATAGGCCAGCCCAGCCGGAATTCGCAAAGAATCTCGCGACAGCACCATTTTTAGGATTTAAATAATATAGGCTTCCTGATTTTACATCTTTAGGAGGAAGTCCTTGAGAATTTGCTCTTTCTAACCAATCTCCTAAGTCTATTCCAGGAAGCTTATCTCCCATTAAGCATTCTTCTAA
>JACPNI010000069.1 GCA_016185555.1 Candidatus Woesearchaeota archaeon
TCTATCACTATGAAGTATCCAAGCGTTTATTTGCTTGAAAGAAATTCTAAGGCAGATATAGTCTCTGTAGCATTTGCAGGCAAGGGACAGAATTTAGACACTGGGGCAAAAGCAGTGCATCTAGCCCCGAATACTACCTCAACTATAATTTCAAAGTCAATAAGCAAAAACGGTGGAAGGGCAAGTTATAGAGGATTACTAAAAATAGCAAAAGGTGCAACGAATTCAAAGTCTCGAGTTAATTGCGATGCTCTATTATTGGATGAAGAATCAAGGTCCGATACTTACCCATATATTGAAGTTGATGAGGACACAGCAACAATGGGGCATGAAGCAACTGTTGGCAAAGTCGGCGAGGACCAGTTATTTTACTTAATGTCGCGTGGTTTAAAGGAAGGAGAAGCATTAACAATGATAGTTTTAGGTTTTCTGGAGCCATTCTCGAAAGAATTGCCTATGGAATATGCAGTTGAATTAAACAAATTAATCAAACTGGAAATGGAAGGTTCAGTAGGATAAATTAACTTTTTAATAAATTACAAAATGCAACTTACAATACAATTTACTGAGATTAATGAAGAGGAAATAGAAAGATTTTCAAGAGCAAACAAAGAACCGAAATGGCTTACACAGTTCAGGATAGACTCTTTTAGGAAATATACCGGCATTCCATTACCTCAGCCGCATTATACAAACTATACTAAGATAGATTCGCAACTAAAGAAGTTTTCTATATCTGGGGGAAAAAATAACATAAACTTAAAAGAATTCGAACACGAAAATTCTTATTCTATAATCAACGTAGATGCGGAAATACAAAAATATGCTTTTGAAGACCTTAATAAAAAAGGAATTATTTTCAAGGATATTAAAAATGCTATTGCTGAAAATGAACCACTTGTCAAAAAATATTTCAATGTAGGCGATAATAAATTTGCCTGTATAAATGATGCCCTGTTTAATTCCGGGATTTTCCTCTATGTTCCAAAAAACACCAAAGTAAATCTTCCATTCAGGCTGTTGTTTATTATAAGCAACCAAAATGCCAGAATATTTTCTAAAGCAATAATTGTTCTTGAGGAAGGAAGCTCAATTAATTTTATTGAAGAAAAATACTCGACTGAATCCAAATCAGAAGAAAAATCAGTCTGCTCTGATAGCATGGAGGTATACCTAGGAAGAAATTCAACCTTCAACATTGCTTCACTGCAGAATTTTGATGAAAATACATATAACTCAAGCACCAGAAGGGCCTTTCTATATAAAGACTCCAGGGTCAGTTGGAATCAGGCCATAATCGGCTCTGGGTTTACAACACTAAACCTAAATAATTACTTAAATGAAGAGGGTGCTGTTTCTGATGACGTCCAGATTTATTTTGGGAGAAGAAACCAGCACTTTGATATAACATCAAACATAATTAACAATAAGCCGAACACAAAAGGCAATATATTTGTAAAAGGAGTATTAAAAGAGAGTGCAAGATGTGTCTTCCAGGGGCTGATTAAAATCTCTCCAAAAGCACAGCTATCAGATTCTTTTTTAGCTGCGCATGCAATGCTTCTAAACCCGGGTGCGAGGGCAGATTCAATTCCTTCTTTGGAAATAGAAGCTAACGATGTCAAGGCATCACATGCATCTTCGGTTGCACAGGTAGATGAAGACCAGGTTTTTTATCTTAAATCCCGTGGGTTGGATGAATTAAATGCAAAAAGAATGCTTGTATCCGGTTTCCTGCAGCAAGCCACTGAGAAAATAACTGACAAAGAGTTTAAAGATAAAATAATCAATATGATAGAAAGGAAGTTTGAATGATTAATGTTAAAAAAGATTTTCCAATATTAAAAAGAAAAATTAATGGCAAACCACTGATTTACTTAGACTCTGGTGCAACTTCACAAAAACCAAAACAGGTAATTGATGCTCTTAAGTTCTATTATGAAAATTACAATGCAAATACACATAGAGGCGTTCATACATTAAGCGAGGAAGCAACAGACGCATTTGAAAAAGTCCGGGAAAAAGTAGCCAAGTTCATTAACGCTGAGAGGACTGAAGAGATAATCTTTGTAAGGAATACAACAGAAGCAATTAATGGCATAATGAGAGGATTTGCTTTTGAACATATTAAGAAAGGAGATACAATATTAACAACAATAATGGAACATCATAGCAATATTGTTCCCTGGCAGCAATTAGCAAAGGAAAAAAAAGCAAAGCTTGATTTTATTAACATAACCAATAACGGCACCCTAAAAATGAGTGAGTTCTATGAGAAAATAAAAACAGCAAAGTTACTGGCAATTACTCACTGCTCTAATGTACTCGGGACAATAAATCCGATAAAAGAAATAATTAAAGAAGCACATAAACACGCCATTCCAGTTATTGTTGATGGAGCCCAATCTGTTCCACATATGAAGGTTGATGTCAAGGATTTGGATGTTGATTTTCTAGCTTTTAGTGGTCATAAAATGCTTGGGCCTACCGGTGCTGGTGTTTTATATGCAAAAAGAAAATACCTAGACAGGATGCAA
>JACPNI010000079.1 GCA_016185555.1 Candidatus Woesearchaeota archaeon
TACACTTCAAATAGATACTTCAACATCCTTCTCAAATAACACGAAACATTATAATATAACTGGATCGGCTACAGACTCAAATTATCAATTGCTTGCTAATGAAAGTCTGGTTGATGGAACATATTATTGGAGGGTTATTGCCAAAGATAAAGCAGATAATAACTATACTACAACAACATTTACACTATATATTGGGGTGCAGCAAAATATAGTAGGGGGCGGTGGAGGTGGAGGCGGCGGTGGAGGCGGCGGTGGGGGCGGTGGTCATTTCATAGGTTCGGCAATTACGAGACTAACAAGCCTTGAGCTTATCGTACCAGCGCCTGTATCTTTATTTGCAAATGACAGGATAATAACCCCAATAATAATTAGAAATAATGGGACTGAATTGCTGCAGGATATAGAGCTAAGTGCAGAAAAAAGCTCAGATGATATAAGCGTAAATATCGACAACCCAAAAATACAAAAGCTAGAACCTGGTGAAAAACAAGACAGGGAATTAGAAATAATCCCAATAAATAAAAAACCCGGAAATTATGATATATTGGTTAAAGCAAAAGTCAGACTACCAAGCTATGAAGACAAGATCAAATTATTTATTGATGTAGAGGAATTTGCCCCGGTTAATTACACAAAGATAGTTGAAAGAATAAAATTTGTTAGAGAGTTTATAGAAAAAGAAGAGAAATGCTCTGGATTAATAAGTGCGCTAAATGAAGCTGAAAAAGCATACAATGAAAGAGATTATAATAAAACAGTAGACCTAACTGAAAAAGCATTAGCGAGCTGCAAAGACCTTGTTTCCTATAAAACAGTATTCGGCATGATAGAAAGGCCACAAAGGTTTAATGCTGATTTCTTTATATTAGTAGTTGAAGCCTTGTTTGGGGTTATAACTTTGATTATAGTTTATGACTTCTATAGAAGATGGAAGTTAAGAAGGAAGAGATAATATTAATGTAGAAGCTGTTGTTTTTATTTGAAAGAAAAAATCAATAGCTAAATTTTCTTTCGTATTCTTTATGATCAAACCATTCAAGAATGACATTCAAAATCATAACTTCATTTGTTTGGATTGTGTAAATCAACCTCCAAGCATTCGGCAGATCATATTTCCATAGGTTTGTTATCTCAAATTTCCTAATTGTTTACCGTAATTTAACACCTTCCGAAATCAGTTTCCTTATCCTTTCAGGATTGTATGTCCAAATAATGCAACCTTCTTTATCAATCATTATTTTTCCAGAATTCTCTAAGTAATCTAGTATTGTTTGAAATGTTTGATACATCATTTTTTTAGGTAATTTCTTCCAAAGTTGGTATTTACCGCATTCTTGGCTGTATTTTTGTATTGTTTTTTCTACCATAATTACGGATTCCAATGTTGGACTGTGTAAAATTGTTGTTTCTGCCATATTATATAACTATATATAATAACTAATATATAAAACTTTCGACTTTTAACTGAAAAAGCCCTGGCCAGCTGCAAAGACCTTGTTTCCTATAAAACAGTATTCGGCATGATAGAAAGGCCACAAAGGTTTAATGCTGATTTCTTTATACTAGTAGTTGAAGCCTTGTTTGGGGTTATAACTTTGATTATAGTTTATGACTTCTATAGAAGATGGAAGTTAAGAAGGAAGAGATAATATTAATGTAGAAGCTGTTGTTTTTATTTGAAAAAAAAACAGGATAAAAGAACCAAGGCTGGCAAAAAGAAGCAAAGAATCAATTTTAGCAGAAGCAATATTATGCAGGATTCTTGGGTGGGATATTGAATTCCTGTCTGCCGGTTACAGTTATGAGCATAAAGATTTATTAGAGATAACAAAAAAAGTTTATGAATCCTATGGAAAAAAACAGTGGCTTAATGTTGGTGTTTTAAGTAAAAAAAGATTAATTGACTTAAAACCTTATATTGAAGGCGTATGTGGTGCAATAGAATGCATTAATCCAAAAATACACAAAGAAGTATGCCCCAACAAGCCAATTGAGCCATATGTTAAAATGTTTAAAGACGCAAAAAGCCTGGAATTAAAAAAAGCTATGACAATAATAATCGGTCTTGGTGAAACTGAAAATGATATTGGATTGCTCCATAATTTTATAGAAGATAACGACATAGAAAGGATAACATTTTATGCCCTGAAACCGGTAGAAGGAACAAAATACAAAAAGGGACCTGATTTTGAATACTATCTTAAGTGGATTCTGCTGACAAGGATAAAATTCCCAAAAATAGAGATAATAGCAAGCACATTTTACAATCTCAATAATGAAATAGAATTGATGAGCTCTGGCATTAATGGTATAACAAAACTTCAGGCCATAAAATTATTCAACAGCAACAAAGCAAAAATAATTGAGGAAAGCGCTAAAATATCAAATAGAAGATTCATTGGAACACTCACAAAAATTCCGAAAGTAGACCCGGATAAAGAATTATCAAGACTAAATTCAGATAAAGATTTAAAGGAAAAAATAAAGATAAAGCTAAAACAATACCTGTTAATGCTCTGTAAGGAAAGGAAGTAAGTTCCCCCATCAATAACCTCAGAGCTTTGCATAAGATTTATAAACCTATAGTTTACATATATAAACTGTGAATTTATATGAAAGAGATAACAAACTATGAAATGGTATTTGTATTGACGATTCTAAAGAATCCGGAGAGGGACTACAATGCCAATAACATTGCAAAGCATATTGGGATTAGTTCTATGGGGG
>JACPNI010000064.1 GCA_016185555.1 Candidatus Woesearchaeota archaeon
CAAAATCTCCTGATTGATAAGGTTTTTAAATAAACTTCTAACCTAAACATAAACAAGTTAGGGGGTTAAAATGAATCAAAATCAACCAATTTTTATATTGCCGGAAGGCTATACAAGAACCAGAGGAAAAGAAGCCCAAAGGATTAACATAATGGCTGCAAAACAAGTAGCTGAAACAGTTAGAACAACTCTAGGGCCTAAAGGAATGGACAAAATGATTGTTGATTCTCTAGGTGATGTTATTGTTACAAATGATGGGGTTACTATCCTTAATGAAATGTCAATAGAGCATCCTGCTGCAAAAATGTTAGTTGAAGTAGCAAAGACACAGGAAAGCGAAGTAGGTGATGGAACCACTACAGCTGTTATTCTGGCTGGAGAACTGCTTAAGAGTGCTGAATTATTATTAGATAAAGAAATACATCCAACTGTAATTTCCCGCGGCTACAGATTAGCTGCTGAAAAATCTCAAGAAATTCTAAATAAAGTTGCTGAGAATTTAGAAGAGAATAATGAAGAAGTTTTAAAAAAAATTGCCTTAACCGCAATGACTGGAAAAGGTGCAGAGATTGCTAAGGAAACATTAGCAGACCTAGCAGTAACTGCAGTAAAACAAGTAATGGAAAAAGATGAGAAAGGGGATATTCATATTAATCCTGAACATGCAAAGATTGAGAAGAAGGTTGGTGGCGGTGTTGAAGACTCTGAATTAATACAGGGAATTTTATTAGACAAAGAAAGGGTTCATTCTGCAATGCCAAGAATTGTTAAAAATGCAAAAATAGCCTTAGTTGACTGTGCTCTTGAAATTAAAAATACTGAAACTGATGCTAAAATAGAAATTAATGACCCTTTACAATTACAGGCTTTTATTGACCAAGAAGAAAAAATGCTTCGGTCTATGGTTGAAAAAGTTGTTAAGTCCGGTGCAAATGTTTTACTATGCCAAAAAGGAATAGATGATCTGGCACAGCACTTCTTAGCTAAAGAAGGGATTTATGCTGCAAGAAGAATAAAAAAATCTGATATGGACAGATTAGCAAAAGCTACTGGCGGAAGGGTTGTTTCCAAACTTGATGATCTAGCAAAAGAAGATCTTGGGTTTGCAGGCCTAGTTGAAGAGCAATATATTGGAGATGAAGCAATGACTTATGTTAAAGAGTGCAAAAATGCCAAGGCAGTTACAATACTTATTAGGGGCGGAACTGACCATGTTGTTGATGAAGTCGAAAGGGCAATGAAGGATGCTATTGGCGATATAACAGCTGCATTAAAGGTTGGCAAGGTTGTCGCTGGTGCAGGGGCTGTTGAAGTAGAACTAGCATCTCAGTTAAGATTATTTGCTAACTCATTATCTGGAAGGGAACAATTAGCAGTACTCGCATTTGCAGATGCTGTTGAAGTAATCCCAAGAACATTGGCTGAAAATGCTGGTTTAGATCCTATTGATATGCTGACAGACCTGAAAGCACAGCATGACAAGAAGAATAAATGGGCTGGACTGGATGTTTTTACTGGGAAGGTTGTTGATGCATGGAATGCAGGTGTTATTGAACCATTAAAAATCAAAACACAGGCTATAAAATCAGCATCTGAAGTAGCTGAATTAATATTAAGAATTGATGATGTAATAGCCGGAACAGCAAAGGAATCTTCAATGCCTAGAACACCACATCCAGATATGGTTTAATCAGGAAGCTAAATTGATGAATAAAACACCTTACATAGGAATCACCACCCGCAGTCATATAAATGAAAGCTAAAAGATTTTTAACAAGCATAGTCACTGCCGGATTATTGGCTTTTACTGGGAATTCTTTAGAAGCAAAATTAAGTTTTGAAAGGATAAATGATAAAATTACCTTAAAGTATGAAGGCAAATGTACCTATATTGACGAATTTGACCTACATACATATCAAGATTATATATCTTTTATTATAGGAAAGAAAATCCTTTATTTACCAAAAAATAGCAATGATTCACAAAAAGTTATAATTAATAACTGTAAAACAGAATTAAATGTTACTACAGGAGTAAATGGTGATACTATCATACGTAATGGATATTCATATGATCTTGATTTTATAAAGAGTGGTGATGCGATAATCAATAAATTGGGAAACTTTTCAATCCTAAAAGGAAATAATTGGGTGTATGTAGGAAGAATCATTAATGGAATTCTTAAAGAAAGCCCACCTGAGGCCAATATCTCTTATTCCTTATATAGCGGAGAATGGTTGTCAATATCTAACAGAACTTTTCAGGTTTATATTAATACAGATAAAGTACCATACATGATGGACCCTTTGGGAAATTTAATTGACATTAGTCTGCATACTGGTTATAATACACTTGGCTGGTCAATTTATAACACCTCGGGGATTCATATTGGTAAAGATGAAGAAGAACATTATTCTTTTGAAGATGCAATGTTTGCAAGACCCTCAAAATATGGAGAATCCAATTTTGCATATTTTTTTAGTGGAAACTATCTTAGAGATGATGATATAAAAGACTTCCCAGAATATTTTGCAATTGAAAATAATTTTGGCTCAGGTGAAATATTTAAAATTGAAAGAGAAGAAGGCGGATTACCTATTCTCAAATTAACACCATATAAAATCTCTGCTGATGGCATCATTGGAGACGGCCGTGAAATAGTTAAAATGCCAGATGATTCCAGAAGACCAAAACCAATATTAAAACTCTTCTTTGGAGCATTATTTAAATTAGAGGACAAAGAATTACTTGCCCAGGGCGGTTGGAGGATATCAAAAAAGAGACTTTTGAAAGAAACAGAATTCCTTTATAGGGATCTAGAAACCAACAAAAACAAAAATTAAACCAACATAAGATTTTTATACTAGGATTTCTTTTAATTGATAAATGAAAAGAGGTCATTTTTATGGTTTCTAAGGATGAACTGATAAACAAACTAATTGAGAATGAAGTTTTAATGCAAAATAAGACTGCAGAACTGGTTATAGCTATTAATAATCTTATAAAAAGAATGGATACAATGGTTACTCTTTTTGAGGATGCTGCGAAACATATTAAATCTGAGACAGAAGAGCCATTAATGAAAAGACTGGAAGTTCTATTGGAACAAAATAAGAACCTTGCTCATGGTCTCGCAATGCTTGAAGCTTATGTAAGAGAAAAGAGTATGCCTGGATTCTCCCAGATGAAAAGGGGAATATGAATGCTTCTTCTGCAGATAGGAAAAAAGAAATTAGCAAGATAAAATTTATACGCGATGATACTGCAAAAGAAAGAGAAGCGGTTTTTTCAGAAATAATTACTGAACTGAAGAAAGACGTTGAACTTGAAAAGAGGATAATAATTGGTAGAAGATTCTTAAAGGCCTTATTTGTTTCTGCATATGAATCGAAGCAAAAAGAAAGCCTTCCTAAAACAGAATCTATTGCAGTTAAAAAAGAAGGAATAAGAAAACCAACTAAAAGAACAGTTGTTGAAGATGTACCCTTACCCCCTCTTGAAGAAGGAGCAATAGAAGATAAACTAGAATACCCGATAATAGCAACTAAAGACAATGAAAACTTGGTTTCTGTTTCAATTGAATATAACCCTACTGGCGGCAGATATTCTGTAATTGAACCCCTGATTGATCAGAAGTTAGTTGAAAAAATTAAAGAGTTATCGAAGAAAGAGTTTGATAAAGATTCAAATAAACTCTCTGATGATAAATTCATTAAAGAAATAACAAATACTGCATCTAAAAAGCTCGGTATTGAATTCAAGGAAGACTTAATTAATAAAGTTAGATACTATCTTTACAGGGATTTCGTTTTCTTCGGCAAATTAGATCCTTTGCTCCATGACAGGAGTATAAAGAAGATAACCTGTGACGGAACAAACAAGCCAATTAAGGTTGTAGATTCCAGTCTTAAAGAACTCGATACAAATATCATCTTTACCAATAACGAAGAGATTAATGAAATAATAAACAAAATAGCA
>JACPNI010000060.1 GCA_016185555.1 Candidatus Woesearchaeota archaeon
ATCTATTCTCATCCTCCCTAATTGACTGTAATTCTGCATATAATCCATATAATTATTAGCAGATTTAACATTCTTAAAATTTCTAACGCTGTCCCTTAATCTTTTTATTCCATTTACTAATTTTGTTTCGGCTTCACCAATTTCAGATTCATCTAAGACAACATGCATAAAATTAACCAGGAGATTATCGTCATTAAGCTCTTTCATAAGCTTTGTAGAATAGTCATTTTTGGCCTTTAATTTAATCTCAGAAACAAGATGTTTTACCATATAAGGTAAATCAGTATCAAATAAAAATCTCTTCTGTACTTGCCTCTCTTCATCATTTTCATCATAAACAAAAAGCAAATCAAAGAAATTTCTATTTGTATCGACCTTAATTGCCTCTATTCTCTTAAATCTTATCTGAATTTTATGCATCTTATTTATGCTCGTACTCTTTCACCTTTCTTAAGACTTCTAGTGTAAAATAAGATAAAACCGTTGTGAAAAATGCTGCAAAATAAAATCCTGCACCAAGAGCCATTCCAATAGCCGCGATTACCCATAAACTTGCTGCTGTAGTTAAACCTATTACAACTTGTTTAGATTCGCTTGTCGACCTCATTATTGTTCCTGCACCTAAAAATCCGATTCCCGTAACTATGCCTGCGGCAACCCTTGAAGGATCAACCTTATCACCGCTAAAGGCATAAATTGAAGTAAGAGTGATTAAGGTAGAACCCAAACAGACCAGAATATGTGTCCTTAACCCTGCAGAACCCTTACCATGTTTCTCTCTTTCATAACCAACAATCCCCGCTAAAAACACTGCCAAAAGCAACCTAAAGGTTATCTCCAAATCCAAATTTGAAAAAAAACTTAGCATTCTCTTCACCTCATCTCAAATTTTTTGTTGTAATTTTATTTTCTTTTTCTCCTTTTTTGTTAAACAGGGATTTTTTTCTGTTGAAATTATAAAAGTTTGCTTACCTTTTCTCCTTTTTTGTATAAAACCTAACTCTTCTAAATTACTTGTATACTCTGAAATAGTTGATCTTATTGATTCATAATTTTTATCTGGATATATCTCTTGCGCCAGGTATTTTAAACTAATCCATCTTTTTGGTGTTTCTTTTTCTATTGCAGCAAGCCTATAACATAATATCTTTTGCACTTCTGTCAACAATTCCCACTCATCGGTTTTTGGATATTTTTTATCTTCCTCAAGGTTTATTGTACCTTGAGCAACAACCTTAGGTTTAATGTTATAAGATACTTCAAGCTCTTGAATTTTATTTATATCCCTTTCAATTCTTGTAATTCTTCTTTCGATTTCTTTTAGAGAGATCGCATGATGTTGTTGTTTTTCTTTAAAATGATTTATCCACCTACCAACGTGTTGTAAATTACCATTAATATTTGAGACAGAATCATGTAACAAAGAACGTAACTCTTTTATTTTTTTATGATGCTCCTCTTCATTCCTCTTCTTTTTAAACCACCAAAACATATCATTTTATAGCATTCTTTTTTTATATAACTTTTGGTTTTCTTCTACGAACGTTCTAAGACGTATATAGAACGTTCTACTATCGTTCGACGAACATTCCGAACAATTTTTATTTATAAATAAAAGTAAAAAAATTTTGTTAAGAATAATTCAAAAAAGAAGAGATTAAAACCGAACAAAACTTAAAAAAGGTAAGAAAAAAACTCGATAATTTTCTTAGTTTCAAGAAAAAATGAGAGATTAAAATAATGAAAAAAGTTATAAAGTAAACAACGTTTAGATAGTTCATGTTCAAAAATGAAATTATAAAGGTAGTTTCAGAAGTGCTTGGAAGAGAAAGTAAAGAAATTGAGAGTTTGATAGAAGTCCCTCCAGACCCAAAACTTGGTGATTTTGCACTTCCTTGTTTTACTTTTGCAAAAGAACTAAAAAAATCCCCTGTGGAAGTAGCAAAAGAGCTTGAAAATAAACTAAAAGTGAGAGTTAAATTTTTTAAGGAAATAAAAGCAACAGGACCTTATTTAAACTTTTTTATTAATGAGGTAAAATTCACCGAACATACTCTTAAAGAAATAGAAACAAAAAAGGAAAAGTATGCGTTTAACACTTCTGGAAAGGGTAAAGTGGTGCTAATTGAGTATAGTTCTCCGAATTCAAATAAACCCTTACATATAGGTCACTTAAGAAATGAGACTTTAGGGATGACTTTAATTAACCTTTTTGAGAGAAATTCATATAAAGTCGTTAAAGCGAACTTAATAAATGACCGTGGAATCCATATATGCAAAGTGATGTTAGCCTATCTCAAGTGGGCAAAGGGTAAAGACCCAGATAAAAAACCAGATCATTTTATAGGGGATTTATATGTAATGTATTCAAAAAATGAAACTCCTGAAATAGAAAAAGAAGCACATTTACTTCTTAAGAAGTGGGAAGATAAAGATAAACCTGTAAGGAAGCTATGGAAAAAACTTAACTCTTGGGCAATAAAGGGAATAAAAGAGACTTACAAAGAATTTGGATCAAAATTTGATTATATATTCTATGAAAGCCAGTTCTATGATAAATCAAAAAAGCTAATTGAAGAGGGGATTGAAAAGGGTATTTTTTTTAAGGATAATACGGGGGCAATATTTGCCGTATCTTAAGGGGGGACGGAACATCTGTTTACATGACTAATGACCTTCCTTTTACCGAATATAAATTTGAAAAATTCAAGCCTGACCTTATTATATGGTGTGTTGGGTCTGAACAAAATTTATATTTTAAACAACTCTTTAAGGTTTTTGAAAAACTTGGACACCCATTAGCCCAAAGGTGTGTACATTTTTCTTATGGTATGGTAAATCTCCCATCGGGTAAAATGAAGTCAAGAGAAGGGAATGTTATTGATGCTGATGACCTTATAGATGAACTAAAGGTGCTTGCTGAAAAAGAAACTAGAGAAAAAAAGAAAGTAAAGGAGAAAGAGGTTAAGAAGATAGCCCGGTTAATAGCTCTTGGGGCAATTAAGTTTTACTTATCTAAGTCTGAAGCTGCAAAAGATATTTTATTCGAATCAGACAAAGCAGTATCATTTGATGGGGAAACCGGACCTTATATCCAATATTCTTATACTAGGATAATTTCAATACTAAAAAAAGGGAAAAGCTCTGTAAAAAAGGCATTATCAAAAAAGATAGACTATAACCTACTAGGAGATAAAAAAGAATTTGCCTTGGCAAAAGAATTATCAATATATCCTGAGATAATAAAGAAAGCTGCAAAAGAACTAAAACCGCATATCGTCTCAAACTATATATACCAATTAGCACAAACATTTAACGACTTTTATCATACTTGTCAATGTGTAGGGAGTGACAAAAAGCTTACTGATGCCAGATTGAAGCTTATTGCAGCCACTTCGATTGTATTAAAGGATGGATTAAAGGTCTTAGGAATTGAAGCTCCTGAGAATATGTAATCTACCCTGTTTCCTTATTGTTCATAAAAGATTTTATAACCTCATTGCTTGGTTGTACTCTTTCCAATCTTTACTGTTTACCTTCCTAAGATACAACCACTCCTCTTTATTTTGTAAAACTTACCTTCTCTTATATCTTGGGCAATTCTTTCTAGATTATAACTTTCTCTTCTTTCTTGATTGTTCCAACTTGTTTGTAGTGTAGCTTCTGCGATTTGTTCTGGAGTAAATTCTTCCAGCGTCCTTCTTGAAAAGAGGATTCCACTTACATTATTATAAAAGATAGAGACCAAATCTGTACATCTAAATGTATCTTTTGTAAGTGGGGACCTTCCATAACCCAATAAATCTCCTATACCATTCTTTATATTTTGTTGTAAATAACTTCCAACATACAGTCCCCCTAAGAAAAGAAGGCTACCAATCCCAATTGATTTTACTGTTCTATTCATTTTTACCTCCCATAATCATTTCTTATAGATTTTCGATAGCCTCTTCTTTATAAATCTTTAGTTTTATAACCATTTTAAAGTGAGTAATTCAATCACCCAAATCTTTATAAAAACACCAAAAATAACAACAGAATGCCAATAATTGGGTTTAACTTAAATAAACTCTTAGTAGAAAAAAATAAACCAGTTGAAAGGGGAATTACTGTAAATAATAATCTTGAAATAAAGGATATTGTAAAAGCTGCTGTTGAGTTCGGGGGGAAGGCTGAAGAAGTACTAAGGTTTGACTTTGAGTTTTCAGCAGAATACAACCCAGAGATAGGCAAAATCTTGATTGCTGGCGATGTGCTGTATATAGATAAAGAAAAAGAGATAAAAAGAATATTAGAAGAGTGGAAGAAAACAAAAATAGTTGAACCTGAGTTGTTTTCAAGGATTATGAACAATATTTTAGTAAAATGCAACATAAAAGCCCTAAATATGGCTTTGGAAGTTAACCTTCCCCCCCACCTTACTATGCCTTTGATAGTACAAGGAGAAAAAACAGAAGGGAAGGAAAGGGAAGGAAAGGCAGCATACATTGGGTAAAAATTAAACAAAGACCAAACACTTTCTAAACAGTCACCTTTATATACTTGTTAATATTAATCTTCTTAGGGTTATAAAATGGAAGAAAAAGAGGTCAGAATTGAAAAAGAGGAAGAAAATAGTCTTTTTTTAGATAAAGAAATAGTTTCAATCCTTAAAAAAGAAATAAACTTAAAAAATGAGGTTATTTCACAAAAAAACAATGAAATTTTAGCTTTAAACACCAAAATAAGCCTTCTTTTAGGTAAAGTAACTGAAATAGAGCAAAAAATCGACATTAAAAATATAAGTTCCATAGGAAACCGGGGGGTCAACAACAATCAACAACAATCAACAATTACTGCTAGACCCCTTAATGTTGAGGGATTTAAAGAAGGTTTAGAACTTAAGTTTAAGTCATTAACAGACAGGGAGTTTTCTGTATTCTTAGCAATATACCAGCTTGAGGAAGAGTTGGGGAGAGTTACTTATCCTGACATTGCGAACAAACTAAAAATCTCAGAAATAACCATAAGGTGTTATGTAAACAGTATCCTAAACAAAAATATCCCTGTTGAGCGAAGAAGACACTTTAACAAAAAAAGTTATTTAACAATTAATAATCAGTTTAGGTCTTTAAATCTGGTTGGGCTAATCTTAAAAATAAGAGAAGGAAATGAACAACAACCAATAATTCTTGACCCAATAACAACTACTTAATCTTTTAACCGAGTAAATATTTATATACTTAAACTTCTTTTCTATTCAAATGTCAAAAATATCAAATAAAAACATTGAGAAAATAAAAAATGAAGTACTGTATGTGCTCTTTGAAAGCAAATTAAGTGGGCTATTTACAAAAGAAATTGCTGACGAAGTAGCTCGGGATGATGAATTTATTTTAGGTATGTTAAAAGAATTTGAAAAGAATAATATTATAAAGATAGTAAACCCCCCTTCAAAAACTAACTTTATAAGAAGGAAGAAATGGATTATGACAGAAGAAGCCTATAAAAAGTATAAAGAACTAAACCTTTAGCTCTCTTTAATTAATTTCTGCAACTCTTCCCGATACTTTTTCAATTCTTGTGCTTTTTTAAAGAAGAAAGTAAACCCTTCCTACTCCCCCACACTAAAGCCTCTTCCCATACCTCTTCTATTCTTTTAACAGGAATAATCTCTACTTTATCTAATTTAAATTTATCAATTATAATATCTTTCTCATTTGACTTTGGTACTATAACCCTTTTTAATCCTGCATCTATAGCTGCCTCTACCTTTGCCGTTATTCCTCCAATAGCTAACACCTCGCCCTTAACACTTAAACTTCCTGTCATTGCAGTATCTTGTCTAACAGGTATCTCTTTGAGAGAGGAAAGAATTGCTGTTGCCACCGCTATTGAAGCAGAATCTCCTTCAACACCGGAATCCGCTGTTTGTAAAAACTGAATAAAAATATCATATTTTTCCTTGATATCCTCACCAAAGAATTTTAAAATAATTGCTGAAACGTTTTTTACAGCCTCTTTTGCTATTTCTCCCAATTTGCCTGTTGCAACAAACTCTGTTTTTCTCCCTCCCCCCAAAACCACTTCAGATTCTATTGGAAGGACTATCCCACTGAATGTTGACCCAGAACCCATTACAGCTAATCCATTAACCCTTCCTATCTTTTTGCCCTGCGTTATTATAACCTCATACTTTTTCTTATTCTCTAGATACTTATCAGCAATTTGTTGTTCAAGATTCCTGGAAAGCTTCTTTGCCTGTATAACATTCTCTTTTGTGACTATATCTTTACCTTGCTCTTTTGCCAAGTCTCCTGCTGCTCTCACAAGCCCACCAAGCTCTCTTAATCTTAATGTTAATTTGCCTGCCATTCCTGCTCTTTTTCTTGCTTCTTGTATTATCTCTTCAACAGCTTCTTTACTGAAGTGCGGAATCTTGCCATCTTTCAATACCTCTTGTGCAACAAAAACAGCCAACTTATTCCTGTTTTCTTGATTATCCTCCATTGTTGTGTTCATATAAACCTCATAACCAAACCCCGTAATCCTTGATCTTAAGGCTGGATGCATATGCCTTAGAATCTCTAAATTACCAGCTGCGACTATGACAAAATCTGTTGGAACTGGTTCACTTCTTGTCATTGCCCCTGAAGACCTCTCGCTCTGTCCTGTAATCGGGTACTTTTTCTCCTGCATTGCAGTAAGAAGCTCCTGTTGAGACCTAAGAGTTAGCGTTGAAAGCTCATCTATAAATAAAACCCCTCCGTTTGCCCTATGAATCATTCCTGCAATTAATCTTTCATGCGGCGGGGTTCCTAATCCTCCTGAGTTTTTTACTAAAATTTCATTTACTATGAGATTACCTGATTCTGTGGTCAAATTATAGAGGTAACCTTTGTAAGGAATTTTTTCTATTTTCTTTATTTTTTCTGTTTTTAGTTCCATTTTTCTAGTGGTTCTTGGTTTAGGATGAAAGTTAATGATTTATCTGTTAATCTTAGATTTTTTTTAATCCACTCTTTAGAGTAGTTCCTTTTAGTTAATACGTTTATAGTGTTAGAAATTTTATTAAACCTTTTCAATTTTAATTGCTGTAATTCTGTTAATGTGTTTTGTAGTTTTTGAGCTTTTTGTTGTGAATAACTTATTCTTATATTTTTGTAAAAGTTCATTAGATTGTCAAAATTTAGATTTATTGCTAATTTCATTAAAAGTTTGTTAATTCCTTGTTTATGCTGTCTGGTGTATATTTTTTCTGCTTTAACTCCTTTGATTTTTAGATATTCTTGGATGTTATTTAGAAAATTTATTCTGTTTTGCAATAATTCTTTTTTACAAACTAACCCTATATCTAAAGAGTCTGTTCTTCTTTTGTCTTTATGGATTTTAGGAATTCCTATCTCATTTCCAAAGAAAGAGGCAAAGAAGCAGTCTTGTAAATTAATATTTGCTAATATCCATTCTGGAATATTTATCTCTATTTCTGATTTCCTTCCAATTGGTGCTCCTACGGCCTGAAAGAACCTTATTATATTCCTATTTGTATTTTGATAGCAGTAAGAATGACCATATTCTCCTCCTTCTATAATCCTTGAGTTAGAATCTATTTCTTTTCCGAATATTTGGTTTATATTTTCTTTGAATTCTTTTACTGATTCTAGTTCTGAGCTAGATAAAAAAATTCCGTTTGAATTCTTGAAGATTCCCCCATCCCCAAAAGTTGTTCCTAATATTTTTGCAATTGATGGTAATTTTGTATTATTTTCTATCAAAGGTAAAAGATTTCTTTGTTTTAACCAATTTATAGTTTGTATTGGAAATGGAATATATCTCTTAGCGTGCCACCATCTTGTTTTATGGGCTGGTTTTTGCAATATTTTTGATATTTTTTTATACCCGATTTCTGGATTTTGTTTCTTAATCTCTTGGTACTGAAGATATAATTTAGATTGCTCTTGTTGTTTTTTATTGTAGGTGTTTGTTATATCTTGTTCTGTTAAGATTGTCATTTTGCTATTTTCTCACAAAAACTTCTTTTCCTCTTTTTAGTTTTGAGGCTTCTATATATTGTTTTTTTCCTTTATTTTTGACTGCTATTTTGTGCTCTGGTGTTACGAGAAGTGTTTTTCCTGCTTCCGTTGTTATTTTGTATAAGTAGGACTTGTCTGATTGGTATTTATTAACTGATAATACTTGGATTGGTTGGATTTTTCCACTTTTTTCTGCTAAAATAAATAATTCATCTTTTTTAAGATAAGTTGCAATATACCCCTTTTTCTTAATTAACTCTTTTTCATGTTTTTTTAATAATCTATTTACTTCTATTGAAATATTTACTTTTTTTCCATTTAATTTTTGTATTATATTATTATCACTAAACGATTGCAAAGGATCGTGCAAAACATCGCCTAGTAAAGACCCTGCATGTGCTCCTGTTGCATCAATAAATGGGGCTATATTTTTATTTTCATTATCTACTAATAACTTTGGTGCATTTGTTGCTTCTCCAAATTTCATTCTCTTCCCGATGTTGATAAATAAAATCAAACCTAAAACAAAGACCATGCTTGAAATCATAGAGGCAGCATAAACTACATCTGATATCTGCCCTGTTTTCCAGAAATAATAAGGTAATAAGGATATAACCAAAACTATAATTAACATGAATAAATTTTGGTTTTTAAAGGAAGACATTGCCTGCAGTCTTGCTTTTACAATTATTTCTTTTCCTTTTCCTTTAGGAACTGTTCTTATTAAAGGAACATTTTCATCAGAAGGATTGGGAAAAGCAAGAATATCAATTAGTTTCTCTTTAGGAAGAGATTCTGCTAATGCTTGTCCTAATAAACTCTTTCCTGTTCCAGGATCACCTATCAAAAGAACATGTCTTCTTTGTTTTGCTGCTTTTTTAATTATTGTAACAGATTCGTCCTGGCCTATAATCTGATCTATTATTTTTGATGATACTTTGATATCTTTAGTTGTTTTAAAATCCATATTACCAAATATACTTTAAAATAGTTAAAAAAGTTTTGCTTTTTAAATATAAGAGTTTATAAGATCTCTTCTTCAGAAACTACTACAAAATCTCCTATTGCAATTACAGCACTATAGGGAATCATATAATTTCCTTTTTGATCTTTTTCTAATTCAAGACCTTCTGCATAACTTGTTGGGTTCCTTAAAATAATATGGATTAGTTCTCCTGTTTTTGTTTCAAAAAGAACATTCCCTACTTCTCCGAACCTTTTTCCTGATTTTGTTACAACAGTTTTCCCTAGAATCTGTCTTGAATATCTCTTTTCTTCATCAGCCATTAAACCACCCTTATTCATTAAAAAAACCAATGATAAATAAAAGTATATAACCTATTTATAAACTTTTCTAGGAAATAATAGATATATTAGTTAACTCCTTTTTTGATAAATTCAAAAATAGCTGCCCCTGTTTGTGATATCCCACTTGAAGGTGAAGAAGGTAAATAACTACTTATTATATATATTGAAAGGATTAAAAAAAATAAAAAAATAAAAAACCTTAATGTTTTCCTTAGTAAGTGATGTTTAATAGTCTCAAATACTAAGAATAAAACGAGAGCTATTAAGATTAGATAAAACCAGTTCATAAACTTGTAAAAAGAGAAATATATATAAAAATTCGTTTTGAACTAAAAGTAGTTACAAACCCCCAGACACCACTATTTCCTTTGGAATAAAACAGATTAGATTCTTCAATTTTGATAAGTTTTAAATAATAATAAATGAAATTTGTAAAAGAAATATACTAAAATTTTTATTCTTAAGTAATTAAATTTTATTTTATAAATATTTATATCTTAAATAATATAAGTTAGTTAAAGAATTTATTATTTTTTGTAATTTAAATTTCCACGTGAAACTTAGGTGTCTGTGTCTATTTTACAACACAAGAATATTTATATAAGACAACGTTGGTTTCCTGTGGATGGTACAAAAAGAGCTAACTAATTTCTTTGAAAATTATATAAAAAAGGATCCCCTCTTTTTTAACAAAAAAGCCCTTCAGGATGGCTATACTCCTAAAGACATACTACATCGTGAAGATCAGATAAATCAGATTGCATCTATTTTAGCACCAATTTTAAGATTAGAAAAACCATCAAATTTATTTATTTACGGAAAAACTGGTTGCATTTCTGGAAATAGTTTAGTTTATACGGAACAAGGATATATTAAAATAAAAGAAATTAGTCAAAATTCTAAAGTTTTAACTTTTAATATAAAGGAAAAAAAGTATGAATGGTCTAATTTTGTATTTTTAAGATTTGAAAATAAAGACAATTTATTAAAAATAGAATTAGATAATGGTTTTTGTTTAATTGTAACTAAAGATCATCCTTTATTATCTTCTTCATTTAAATGGAAGAAAGCAGATCAGTTTTCTTTAAATGACAAAATAGTTGTTGGTTATGATTTACCAAATATTAATAAAAATGAAATTTCTCTGGCAATGACTAGATTATTGGGGTTTGTTATTAGTGATGGTTCTTTAAACAGAAGAAAAAGAATTGTTAAAGACAGCAGAGGTTATTTTTATAACTCAGATAGACAAAGATTAAGGTATTTTAGTAATGATTTCTTTTTATTAAATAAATTTAAAGAAGATCTTAATTTTTTATATGATTATACTCCAAGCATTGTAAAAGATGGTAACAGATGTCCAGCTGTAGAATTAATATCACAAGAAGTTTGTCAAGTATTAAATAAATACGGGATTCCTTTTGGATCTAAGAGTTATATTGTTGAAGTTCCTGAGATTATATTTAAATCCTCTAGTGTTATTCAAAGAGAATTTTTAAAAGCATTATTTTCTGGAGATTCAACAGTTAGCAAGAATACTTATCAAATTGAATACTATTCTAATTCAAAGAAATTATTAGAAGGAATTTCTCTTTTACTCTATCAAGAAGGGATAACTTGTAAAATAAGGAAAAAAACAGTTAATTTAAATAACAAAATATTTAATTCCTATAGACTTTATATACAAAGCCAGGATAATTTAATTAAGTTTTTTTATAAAATTGGATTTTATTCTAGTGATAAGCAAAATAGGTTGAAGAACTTAATTAATAAATACCAAAAAAAGATGAAAATTAATAAAGATAATTATGCTATCTCTAAAATTGTAAAAATAGAGGAAGTTTATGAGCCCTACGTTTACGATTTAAAAGTTCCAAAAAATCATAATTTTATAGCAAATGGTATAGTTTCACATAATACAGGCAAAACACTTTCTCTTAAATATATCACGTCTTCTTTATTGGAAACAGCAAAAAAGAATGAACTTCCTGTAAAAATAGTCTATCTAAATTGTAAATTAAAAAGGGTTTCAGATACAGAATACAGATTAATTGCAGAACTTACTAGATCCTTGGGAAAAGAAGTTCCAGCTACAGGGTTGCCAACAGAAGAAGTATACAAATTATTTATTAAAAAGATTGAAGAAGAGAAGGTATTACTTATTTTGATTTTAGATGAAATAGATCAATTAGTTAATAAAATAGGCGATGAAATTTTATATAATCTAACAAGATTAAATTCAGATTTAAAAAATAGTGAAGTCTCTTTTATCGGAATTTCTAATAGTTTATTTTTTATTAATAGCCTGGATCCAAGGGTAAAAAGCAGTTTAGGTGAAGAAGAACTGGTTTTTCCACCTTATAATGCAATTCAATTACAAAGTATATTAAAACAAAGAGCAGAATTAACATTTAAATTTGGTGTAATTGAAAATGGAGTAATTGAAAAATGTGCTGCTTATGCTGCCAGGGAACATGGTGATGCTAGGAAAGCATTGGATTTATTAAGAGTAGCAGGGGAAATTGCAGAAAGAAATAACCAGAATAAAATATTAATAAAAAATATTGATGAAGCAGAAGAAAAAATAGAAAGAGATAGGGTTTTGGATGTAATAAATACACAGCCCAAACAATTTAACTTAACATTATATTCTATCTTTTATTTATGCCAGAATAATTCTTCAAAACCAGTGTTTACTGGTGATGTTTATGAAATTTATAAAGAAGCCTGTTTTAAAGGTGGGGTAAGACCTTTAACTCAAAGAAGGATAAGTGATATCATAGCGGAATTAGATATGTTGGGTATAATAAATGCTAAAGTAATTAGTAAAGGAAGGTATGGAAAGACAAGGGAAATAAGACTTGAAATTCCCCAGTCAACCATACCAAATATAAACAATTTATTAAAAAAAGGTCTTGATTTATAAACTTAGGGGGAATTTATGGATCGAATACAATTAATTAGTCTCTTATTAAAAAAAGGTCTTTTAGTTAGCCCAGAAACTCTCGAAGAAATTGAAAAGAATTTTGATGAAGATATATTCTCTGGTTTTAGTTCTGAAGAAATTGAAAAGTCTTTAGTTTTTCAGTTTAATAAACACAATTTAAATGAAAAAAAAGAGGATACAAAATTTAGTGTAGAAATAATAAAATCTTATAGTTTTGAACCAAAAAAGAGGGAGGTTTCTGATTTTGTTAATTATTTTAAGGCAAGGTACAACCAAATAAAAGAGATATTACACGGAAGACCAGAATTACAAAATGTTATTTCTATAAACCGGGGGTTAAGTAAAAAAAAGAATGATAGGGTATCAATAATTGGGATGATAAGTGATAAAAGAATAACGAAAAATGGAAATATCTTACTAACTTTAGAAGATCCAACAGGGCAAATAAATGTTTTGATAACAAAAAATAAGAGTTTGTCTAATTTATTTGATGAGATAGTTTTTGATGAGATAGTCGGAGTTTCGGGTGTAGTTGGTGATAAAATTTTATTTGCAGACAGCCTATATTTTCCAGAACTTCCATTAAGTAAAGAGTTTAAGAAAATAAATGATGAAGTTTACGCGGCGTTTATAGGAGATATTCACATTGGGAGTAAAATGTTTCTTGAAGAAGATTTTAAAAAATTTATTGAGTGGATAAACTGTAATTATGGCAATCAGAATCAGAAAGAAGTTGCAAAAAAAACAAAATATTTATTTATTGTAGGCGATTTGGTTGATGGAATAGGAATATATCCAGAACAAGACAAGGAGCTGAATATAAAAGATATAACAAAACAGTATGATTTGTGTGCTTATTATATTTCACAAATAAGAAAAGATATTAAAATAATTATTTGTCCTGGCAATCACGATGCTCTAAGGCTATCTGAACCACAGCCGGTTTTAGATAAAGTATTTGCAAAATTATTATGGGACATACCAAATGTAATGATGGTAAGCAATCCTTCTCTAATAAATATACACAAAACAGAGTCCTTTCCAGGATTTGATGTTTTGTTATATCACGGGTATAGTTTTGATTATTATATCAGTAACGTTGACACTATAAGAAAAGGAGGAGGATATGACCGGGCAGATTTAATTATGAAATTTTTGTTAAATAAAAGGCATCTTGCTCCTTCCCACTCATCAACATTATACTTACCACTAGAATACGATCCTTTAGTAATAGATAAAATTCCAGATTTCTTTGTTTCAGGGCATCTTCATAAATCTAGCATAAGTAGCTACAACAATATCTCTTTGATTTGCAGTTCTTGTTGGCAATCAAAAACGCTATTTCAGGAAAAAATGGGACATCATCCAGAACCAAGTAGGGTTCCAATTATCAATCTTAAAACAAGGGCTATGGTTTTAATGAATTTTGGTGATTAAATGGGAGTAATGGATAAATATTTTCAAGAAATTGATGACAAGCTAAAATTAGCATATAATATAGCCAACGAAGCAAGGGCTAAAGGTTATGACCCGGAGCCCAAAGTAGAGATTCCCCTGGCAAAAAACCTTGCAGAGAGAGTAGAAGGTCTAATCAGCGCGGTTGCTCCTCAAATTAAAGGATCTGGGGTTGTAGAAAGAATAGCAGAACTTGAAAAAGAGTTTAAGCCGCAAGATTGGAGGGTAGCTTTAAAAATTGCTGAAGAAATAGCACAGGAGAAGTTTTGTAAGTTCAAAAATAAAAAAGAGGCAATGGAAATAGGAATAAGGGCCGGGTTTGCATATATAACTGTTGGCGTAGTTGCAAGTCCGCTTGAAGGTTTTGTTGAATTAAAATTAAAAAACAGGCTTGATAACGGCAAAGAATATTTCTGCTTGATGTATTCAGGACCAATTAGAAGTGCGGGGGGAACAGCAGGGGCGGTTTCTGTTTTAATTGCAGACTATATAAGAAAAAAAATGGGTTATGTAGAGTATGACCCGACAGAAGAAGAAATCAAGAGGGCATTTACTGAGTTGGAAGACTACCATGAAAGGGTTACTAATTTACAATATCATCCAACAGAAGAAGAAGTCACTTTTATAGTTTCAAAGTTACCGGTTCAAATTGATGGTGATGGTTCTGAAAAGTATGAAGTTAGTAATTACAAAGATCTTAAAAGAGTTGAAAGCAGGATAATCAGGAACGGAATCTGCCTTGTCCTTGCAGAGTGCATTTTACAAAAAGCTGCAAAAGTCTACAAACAAATATCTAAGTGGGGCAAGGATTTTGATTTAAGTCATTGGGATTTTTTAAATGAACTAATCCAATTACAAACAAAAATAAAATCAAAAGGTAAAGTAGACACAAACAGCAGCATTAAATTAGCTCCAAATTATATTTTTATAAATGACCTAGTAGCAGGAAGACCAGTTCTAACACACCCCCTGGCAAGAGGAGGGTTTAGATTAAGATATGGTAGATGCAGGAACTCCGGGTTTTCTAATGATTCAATACATCCTGCGACAATGGTGGTTTTGGATAATTATATTGCAATAGGAACTCAGTTGAAAGTGGAACGTCCTGGAAAAGCAGCAACAATTTCTTCCTGTGATACAATTGAAGGGCCTATCGTGAAATTAAAAAACGGAGGGGTTTTATTTCTTGAAACTGCTGAAGATGCAAGAAAATGCCTTGATAAAATAAAAGAGATTTTATTTCTGGGGGATATTCTAATTAATTATGGGGATTTTTTAAATAGGAATCACAAATTAGTCCCCTGTGGTTATAATGAAGAATGGTATTGTTTAGAATTAAAAAAAGCAACAGCAGATATTGAGAAGAAAGAAGAGATTGTTGAAAGAATAATTAAAAACCGGTTTGCTAAGATTACTGCTTCTGAATCTGTTTTTTTGGCAAGAAAATATAATATTCCATCTCATCCAAGGTATACCTATCATTGGAATGAAATTCCCAAGGAGAAATTTATTGGATTTTTAGAGTGGATGAAAAATGCAGTTTTTGAAGATGAAAAGATAATTATCCCAATATCAAGCACAGATGAAAATAAAAGATGGCTGGAATTGATTGGTATACCCCATTTATATGTTCCTAATGAGTATGTTATAATTGAAAAAGAAGATGCAGTTGCCATTGAATCTATACTTAATCTGAAGAAAATAAAAGAAGAGAGCCAAAATCTGAACTTTCTTGATAATGAGCCCATTCTTGATTTTTTAAACAGAATTTCTGGACTAAAAATAAGAGATAAATCTGGAACATTCATTGGGTCAAGAATGGGAAGGCCAGAAAAAGCAAAGATGAGAAAATTGACCGGAAGCCCGCAGGTTCTCTTTCCTGTTGGCAAAGAAGGGGGAAAGATGAGAAACTTTCAGACTGCGCTTGAAAAAGGCAAAGTCATATCGGATTTTCCAATACACCATTGTATGTCATGTGAAAAAGAAACTATCTATCCTGTTTGCGAAAATTGTGGTGAATTAACAAAACAAAAATATTTTTGTATAAAATGTAACAAAGAAAGTTATGGTTTATGTGAGATACACAACGAAGGGTTAACCTTTAAGAAACAAGGGATAGATATAAATCATTATTTTTTAGCAGCATTGAAGCATATCAAAATTAAGGAATATAAGGATTTAATTAAGGGAGTAAGAGGGACTACGAATAAAGAAAGCATCCCAGAGAATTTAGCAAAGGGAATTCTACGGTCAAAATATAATATCTATGTAAATAAAGATGGAACAGTAAGATATGACATGACTGAGATGCCTATTACCCACTTTAAACCAAAAGAGATAAGGACTTCAGTGAATAAACTAGTAGAGTTAGGATATACTAAAGACATATTTGGAAATGAACTGGTTAATGAAGAACAGATATTGGAGTTACGGGCACAAGACGTTATCCTTCCCGATTGTGAAGAAAGTTTAGATGAAACTTCTAGCGGCACTTTGCTTAAAATAGCAGGGTTTATTGATGAATTATTAACAAGGTTTTACGGTTTAGAAAGTTTTTATAATTTAAAAGATGAAAATGAATTAATAGGTCATCTTGTTGTTGGTTTAAGTCCACATACTTCTGCAGGGATAATTGCAAGAATAATAGGCTTTTCTTCAACTCAGGGATTTTTAGCACATCCTTTATTTCATAGTATTATGCGTAGAGACTGTTTTGATTATAACACTTTTATTCCAATAATGAAGGATGGAGTTTGGAGAAATCTTAAAATTGGGGAGTTAATAGAGAGCTTAAACCCAGATAAAAAAGCAGATATGTTTGGAACCTTAATGAAAAGAGCGAATGGATATTGTACTATCGGTAAAGACTTAAACGGAAAAGTTTCAGTCGTCAAGATAAATAATTTTACCAAACATAAACCATCTAAAATTTTAAAAATTATAACTGAAGATGGAAGATCTTTGTGCGTGACAGAGAGCCATAAATTCTTGATTTTTAGTAATAAAAATATCAAGAAAGTCATTGCATCTGACCTTTGCAAGGGGATGAAATTAGTAGTGCCAGTTAAAAATGACATCCCGGATAGGAGTATAGATTTTTTAGATTTAAAAGATTACTTTTCATTTAGGGAAGATGTAATGGTAAGAAAAGTAAAAAAATTAATTAAAAAAGTAATTCATCATTTTGGGACTATTTCTTCATTAAGGGATTCTGTTAAGTTATCGAGAAAAACGTTTTATAATTTTTTATCAAGAGATAGTTTCCCCCTACCTTTATTTTTAATTCTGGCTTCGTTTATTAAAGTAAATAATTTGCCTAGGGGTAGTTTTCTGGCTGCAAAAAGGGATAAGGTTAATTTTCCTGGTAAAATACCATTAAATGAGGAAGTGTTAAACTTAATTGGTTTATATGTTGCTGAAGGTTATTCTAGAAAAAAAACCACAGGGAAAGGGTTCTATCAAGTTTATTTTTCTGCAACTGAGAAAGGAGTAAGAGAAAGGATAAAAAATACAATGAAAAAATATTTTTATCTAGAACCAAGTGAAATTAAACCAGATGCAGTTATTTATTCCAGTAGATTGCTTTATGAGTTATTCATTGATATCTTAAAATGTGGTAGTAAAGCATATGGAAAAAGAATACCTGAAATGATTCTCAACCTTCCAAAAGAAAAATTGAAGTTCTTCTTACAAGGTTATTATGATGGAGATGGAAGTGTGAGTTATAGTGATTGTAGGGTTGCCTGTGATAGTGTTTCAGAAGGTTTATTGCAGGATTTAGAATTTTGCTTGAGAAGATATGGTATTTTCACTAAAAGGTATTTTTATAGAAAAAAGCCGGGTCCAAGAGTTAGAGAATTTTATATAAAAAAAGGTAGAGAAATTCCGGAGTTTGCTATTACAAAATTAATCATCCCGAGTAATTATTGTAAGTTATTTTATAGTCAAGTAGGGTTTTCCTTAAATAGAAAACAAAAAATATTGCAATTTCTTGTTAATAACACAAAGCCCTATGGAATGGAAATAGCGAACGATAAGTTTTATGTCTACCCCAAGATCAAGGAAATAATTGAAGGAGGGATTGAAACAACTTATTGTCTTAATGTTGAAAATAATATTGTTTTGGCAAATGGGTTCTTTGTTGGACAATGTGATGGAGATGAAGCATGTTTTATATTATTATTAGACGCATTAATTAATTTTTCAAGAAAATTTCTACCGGCACACAGAGGAACAACACAGGATGCTCCCTTAGTTTTAACCTCAAAGCTTATACCTAATGAAGTTGATGACATGGTTTTTGATCTTGATATTGCAACTGAGTATCCACTTGAACTTTATGAAGCAGCCCTTGACTATAAAGCTCCTTCTGAGATTAAGATCCCAAGGTTTTTTGACTTGCTCGGAACAGATAAACAGTATTTTGGTGGTATAGGGTTTACACATGATGTCACAAATATAAATTCCGGGGCTACTTGTAGTGCATATAAATCAATTCCGTCAATGATGGACAAGGTAAATGGTCAGATGAAAATTGCTGAAAAGGTTAGGGCAGTTGATGAAGTAGATGTTGCAAGACTGGTAATTGAAAGGCACTTCATAAGGGATATAAAAGGAAACCTAAGAAGATTCTCAACACAGGAATTCAGGTGTGTCGAGTGTAATGAAAAATATAGAAGACCACCACTAATAGGGCGGTGCACTAAATGTGATGGAAAATTGCTTTTTACAGTGTCAGAAGGAAGTGTAGTTAAATATTTAGAACCTACACTGCAGCTGGCTGCAAAATATAACCTTCCTGCTTATCTAAGACAGACAGTAGAACTAACAAAAAATCGTATTGAGGGTGTTTTTGGCAAGGAAAAAGAAAAGCAGGAAGGTTTGGTGAAATGGTTTAGTTGATAATCTACACAAGGCCGATAGTTAAGTTTATATAGATAGTTTCTTAATTTAAATTATTCCTTTCAAGAGGTAAACCTTATGTTTAAAAAGGGGCAAGTAACAGCGTTCATAATTGTCGGGGTTGTATTATTTGTTATAGTTTCTTTTATTATAATCTCTAGGAGCAAGCCTCTGACACAGCCCAAAGTCTTTGATGAACAATTAAAACTGAAGATAATCAACTATGTTGAAGGGTGTTTAAAACAAAATCTTGAAGAATCGATTGCCTTAACAAAAGGAGATTCGGAAAGGGTTTCGGATATGGAGGATTATATCTTTGTTCATCTTTCAGAATGTACACAGTTTAATGAACCAAGTTTTAAAGACTTAAAAATTAGCAAAAGACTAAAGGACGTTAATGTTTTATTTAATCAGGATAACTCCAGGATTGCTGTAAATATTGATTATCCATTGACAATCACAAGCAAATTAGGGAACTTAGAACTAAAAAAATTTTCTACTGAAATAGTGCTTAAAAGGAACTTTTGTTTTGATGTTAGAGTAAATAATAAAGATGAATGTATTTCACATGAAGATAAATTTGTTTCTTCTGTCGGATTATCCAGAGAAGTTCGTATAGGAGATTCTTTGCTTGCGGGGGGTGTTTGCCTTGCTTGTTAAATATTATTTGAATTTTATCATCTTTATTTTATTTTTAAATCTCACCTATGCACAACCAGTTTTCACTACAAATGTTTACAATGCAACAGTAGGGTATAGTCCAGTTTTTGAGGCAACATCTACAGAACCAAGAGAAATAGTTTTTTATGGAAAGAATATTACTTCTGAGTCTTTTTCAGAAATTGGAAGATGTAGTGCACCAACAAAGATATGCCAGTTTACTCTTCCAACAATATTGCCCGGTTCTTTAGCAGATACAGAATGGAACTATTATGTTAGTTATATTGATTCAAATAGATTAACAACAAATACAACAGTTAAAAGGATTCTTGTAGGTTCTTCTAATGTTTTAACAAATGAACCCTGTACAATAGATATAAATTGCCAATCAGGTTTAATTAGGAACATAGGCTGTTCAGGGCCTTTTTCTGTCAGATCTTTAACTGGGAAGTGTATTAGTAATCAATGTAGGTATATTATAAAAGACGCACAATGTATTTCTTATCAACAAAATTCATGTGTAAATTCAAACACCCTCCGTATTTATAGTCTAGGCACCTGCAGTAGTGATTCTTATTTATGTAATTATGGTTATCAGGATTTAAATTGTCCTCAAGGTTGTCCAAATGATCCAACATGTAACTCTAAACTTAATGATCATCCAATCCCACAAGAAAGAGAGTCTTTAGGTGGAACAGCAAGTACAGGAGGATCAAGAAATACGCTGGCAACAATACCCATAGGAAGGTGTTCTTCTTTAGGGTTTGGTGAATGTGATAAATTAACTGGGTTGTATATATATAATTATAGTAACCAAGGTCCACTAGGCTCTGAATTTACATTAACTATCCCATCAGATTCCGGCGGTTTTTCTGAAGCACCCCTAAGTGACAGATTAATTTCGTGCAACAACCTCAGCGATATTACATTAGCATATTACAACTTTACAAATAGGACTTGGGTTCCAATAACTGCAGCATTACTAAACAACAGATTAGTTATAAGGGTTAATTTCCTTGGAACATTTGCAATTGTCAAGAAACCCAGTTGTGTTCCTAAAGAATGTGGACCGTATGGTTATTATTTAATTCCTCCGGATGGATTTGTTCCTGTAAATAACCCATTGAAGTTTGTTGTATGCGGGTTTTTGCCGGGGTGTCAGCCGGCTGAACCGGGATGTAGCAGGGCATGTCCTCAAGGCATTGATCCACAATGTCCCACCTGTACGAAAGCTAGTGGAAATTGTTGTGTTCCAAAATTAGATAATGAATGTGACTTGGATTGTGCTCCTGGTGTTGACCCTGATTGTGCTCAAGCCTTTACGCCAGGGGAGATAAATTGCGATGATGATGGAACATGTAATCCGGGCTGTCCAAATAGCACGACATTTAAGGTTACTACAACAGGTTTGTTAAATAGGAACTTTATGTGGTATGCTGATGTAGATTGTTGCAGGCAGTATGGTTCTTCAATTACTTCAAATACAGGTGATTGTTGCAGGGCTGTTTGTGATGGAATCTGTGATGGAGACTGCATTATAGGCCAGGATCCAGACTGTACTTACCAATGTCCTTATTGTGGTGATGGAAAATTAAATGATGTACAATATCCTGAAAGAGTTAATGCGGTTAATCCAAATGGTTACAAATATGAAAGTTGTATAGAATGTTCACAAGACTGCCCCGGCGGAGCAAATCAGTTTAAATATATTTTTACAGAGGGAGATGGAGGTAATGCGCCAACAGGAGCAGAACCAGGATTTGGAGCAGAGTCAGGGCTAGGAACGGGTAGCGGTATTGGCGCAGCACCAAGTCCAGGGGATTCTCCAGCGGGT
>JACPNI010000061.1 GCA_016185555.1 Candidatus Woesearchaeota archaeon
CTAACTTTTTCATTACCAACAGCTGAAACAAATATCGATAATACCAGTACTAAAATCAACATCAATGCAATACCAAAATATTTTATTTTCATATTTTATCACTCCTTATATAAATTTTAACTCCAAGCAGTAAATTAAACCCCTATTTAAAGATTATTCTTTTCAAAATCCCACATTTTTTTAGCTAATTTACCATCATACTTAAATTGTTTAATCAATTTAACAGCATCTGCTTTTTTTCTTGCATGATCCCTTAGAAAATCATTGATCTTATTAACAAGTATAGCTTTTAGTTCACTTGTTAACATCTTTCCTGATTTATAATCATCATGAATCTTCTTAAGCTTAGTATCATCTTCTTCAAAAAATATACTTAACCATTGAAAAGAAACATCTATCTCAGGATTGCCGCCTTTTTTTCTATGTTCCTCAATCGTAGCTTGACCGCCGGAAAATGCATATTTCATTATCTTTTTTCTAACATCTTCTTGAGAATCATGTAAATAAATTGCAGTATCTGATTCTGACGTGCTCATTTTACCTTCAATGCCTGTTAATGGTGGTAAGAATCTACAATGAACTGCTGCTGTTTTAAAATAACCCATACCTTCAGCTATATCCCTCTGAATACGCCAGTATGGGTCCTGGTCTATTGCACTTGGTATTAAGCCCCTTTTCTTTTCAAAAAAAGTTGGGACATTTTGCATTATTGGATAAAACATAATTCCAATATTTGATTCATTATTAAAACCGAAAACTGCTTTAGCTGTAGAAATATTAACTTTCTTTGCTATCCTACAGGCAATAGTATAAAGTCCTTTAATATATTCACGATCCTGAAAAATAAAAGTTCTATCAGGATCAAAACCAACTGCAATTATATCCAAGATATTATCAATAACCCATTTATCTACTTCTTCTAATGTTAATTCCTTTTTAGCCAAGAATTTCTCCTCATCCGGTATTTGGATATAAAGATTAACCTTAAATGCATCTTGAAACCATTTAGTTATATAAAAAGGCATTAAGTGACCTATATGCATCGGTCCTGACGGTGCTCTCCCAGTATAAAGAAAGAAACCCTCCCCAGAACTATAGTCATTCAAAACCAAATCAAGATCCCTATGGGAGAAAACAAACCCTCTTCTTAGCATAGGATTTAATTTACTATATTTTTCAATTCTTTTTAGAAGAGCCTTATCAATTAGTTTTGTACCAAACTCTTTCACAAGCTTATTATAATCAATAGCACCCTCTACCTTCCATGGCGTAACTTGCATAAAACAATTTTAGACTAATTTAGTTTATATATTTTCCTAAAAAATCAAATTACTCTATTATATCTGCAATTTCTCCATCCCAGATTTTTTTAAGGTCTATAGAACTCAGTTCAATACCTACATCAGCCTTTCCACTTCCAATATTAACAACTTTAATTTTGAAAACACTTGCATCTATAATTTTTTTAATATCTAAATTTTGAACAAAGGGCGAAACACCACCAATACTAAATCCAGTTATACCCACAACTTCTTCTGGTTTTGCAACTTTAATAGGGTCTTGTTTTGTAATCTCTTTTAATTTGTTTATATTCACTTTTTTATCTCCCGGCAGAACAACAATTACTGGGGCTTTTTCTCCTACAAAAACTATTGTTTTCAAAACCTGATGCAATGAACAACCATAAATTCTTTCAACATCTTGTGCAGTTTTAGGAACTTCCTTTAGATGGAGAATCTTAAACTTTATTCTATTATCCCGCAAATATTCAATCGTTTTCATAAGGATTAACCTGTATTTCAAGTATAAAAACCATCGTAAATAAAAAGGATAGTGCCACTTAATTATTTACGGACAATAAATCTTCTATTGCATTAACAAATCAAAAACAATATCTGTTGCCTTTTTACCTTTTGAATCTTGAATATTTTCTAAGTTTTTAAGCAAATAACCAATTAAATTCCTATCAAATGCCTTGTTTATTATATTAATCGCCTTTAATGCTGCCTTAAGATTATTAATAGACTCTATCCTTGAAATTTCTTCAAAGAAGAATCCGCAGCTGGTAAAACTTTGGTGCTTGTAATATTGTGCCTCCATTAATGAAATTGCCTGATTATAATCCTTCCTTATATTTCTTTCAAAGAACTCTGAAACTGTAATATTATCTAATTTAACATTTATATAATCTTTTAATGCAGTTATTGGGTTATTATAATATAATTCCGCTTTATCAAAGAAAATATTATCGATCTTTTCTGCAACAGAATTTAATGCATTCCTAAAGTCTCTTTTCCAAGATTGATTGTTACCACTGCATTCACAACCACTAAGCCATCTTTTAAGCCCATGATCGCAGCTCCAGCTTGTATTTTCTTCTATTTTAGTATATCTTAATTTTAGATTTTCATCAAAAATATCATTTAAGGAACAAATCTTCAAACCACTATCTTTAACTGCGCTTTTTGTTACATACTCAAGAAATCTATCCCTGAATTTTTTATGATGCCCAAAAGTCTCACCGTCATTTACAACCAATATTACCTGTAACTCTTTATTATTCTCATGCAACATTGGTTCAATTTCATATTTAATAAAATTATCACCATTAATTGTACAATAATCATCAAAAGCAATTCTCTTAGTAAGGTTGTTGTCAAAGAAAAATACAGTAATCTCCTTATTTTCCCTTACTCTAGTCTTGTAAGGCTTTGTTGCATCAATATTTATATGTGAAGGCAGGACTGTATATTTGATCCCATTATCAACAAGTGCCTCTAAAGTAGGATTGTTAACGGCGCATTCCGGAAGCCACATTCCCTTAGGCATACACTTAAACCTTGTTCTAAAATATTCAATCCCCCAGTAAACCTGTACTTCCAAGTCTTCCTTTGTTCTTGATAGCGGGAGTATTGTATGATGAAATGGCTGCGCAATAGCATTTTTAGAAGCATCAAGTATCTTTCCAAAAGTAAAATGATCATTTTTTCTTAGCCACTCTCCTAATGTCGGCCCTAAATTAAAACTTATTCTATTAAAATTCCCAAGCTGGGCATTTGGCCTATAGCATTCAAAATTTATCTTTTCATTATAGTTAGAAAAAGGATATGCTTCGGGCTCATATATCTTTCCTGTAAGCGGGTCCTTTCTTTCAGGCTGATAAAAATGGCAATGAAAAACCAGACATTTTACCACAAATAGATAGGATAATTGAAACTTATAAAAGTAACTAAAATACGATGACAAAAGACTTTTAAAGATAAAGCTAATCTAGGTAATTCAAAAAATATATGTGGGGGCAAAAATGAAAAAAGCAACAATATTAGGTTTAGGATTAGCCGGAATATTAAGTATAGCAGGACAAAACTCAAGTGCTCTAGAGGTTAATGCAAAGGGATTTGATTTACCAAATAAGAATGAGTACACACCTATGGTACAAATGGAAATGAGAGATGATAAGGGTAATATCATGGAATTTTTATATTATTTTAGGTCAGAAAAAGATGCATTCGCTGAAATTAGATTTAATGGTAATCTGGGTGCGTATGCACTATACCAATCAATAGAAGATTTGATAGATATGAGCATGGATAAGGTTTATGTTCTGCAAGATAACAACTGTGATGGTGTTTTTGAAACCAAATATCAATTCAATGAAGAAGTACCAGACAAATTAATGCCAAAATGTTATTTGGAGAAAGGGAAGAAATAATAAAAGAATAAATTATTAACCTTACTTGGAACTAGATTATAATTTTGCTGATATAGAAAATTTACTTTGATGGGGGGATAGAAATGGTTAGTTTAGAAGATGAGTTACGTATTAAAGGAGTTTCTTATAAATATGATAGTAAAATAAAGAAGGCCTCTTTTGGGGTTAATTTGGCGGTGGTAGTTGGAATTTTATCATTGCCATTATATACAGTTAATACCTTCTTAAATCCTTATAGAAATAATCCAGAGGTTATTTATTACAAAAAGGTTGCTAGTAATTTAGCGGTTATAAAAGAAAATATATTTAATGGTAATTTAGGTGCATATGATTCAACAGTTAAATTAGTCGATAAAGCAGTTGAAGCTATGGAAGCTGATTTAAAGAAAATAAGAGAAACTGATTCATTTAATTCTTATAATAATTGGCATAAGAATGGAAACAAAATGTTAGCATTATTTAGTGTTGTTTCCGTACCATTATTTTTTATTTCTAGTTTTAGGAAGAGAAGATATGAGAAAAAGAAACAAAAAGAAATTGAGTCGCTAGGTATAGTAGTAACAGAACCATTAAATAAATAAAATAGTATTTGGGGGCAAAAATGAAAAAAGCAACAATATTAGGTTTAGCAGGACTGTTAAGTATAGTAGGAGCAAATTCAAGTGCGTTAGAAACTAAAGAAGATGGTTATGAGATTCTAGATGTAAAAAATGCAAAATTATTCCATAGAGAGTTAACAAGAGAATCACCTAAAGTCGAAGTTAATATTTATTTATACCCGACCGAGATAGATGAGATTCCAATTCTTAAGATACTAATTGATAATAAACCATTTATGTATGCTGCTAAAAAAGATACTTACAAGCATGCTAAAGAAGCGGTTTATTTTTTAGCCGATAACAACTGTGATGGAATCTTTGAAACTAAATATACTAATGAAGAAATGGAGAATATGAAAGAAGAAGACATACCTGCTTGTTACTTAAAATAAGAGTAATTAAATCTTCAGGCTAACAACCTTGCTTACTTCATCCTGCATTGATACACCATAGATATAATCTGCATCATTTATTACAGCATCATTATGGCTAATAACAATATACTGTGCCTTTTCTGAATATTTCTTTATTAACCTTGATAATAATTCAGAATTATTTCTGTCTAAAGCTGCATCAACCTCATCAAGTAAGTAAAATGAAGCGGGTTGGAATTCCTGTATTGCAAAGATAAAGGCCAAAGCAGTTAATGATTTTTCACCACCAGACAAGCTTTTTATGTCCAAGAACTTTGTACTGTTTAGCCTAACCTTTATGTCCAAACCGCCATTAAAAACAGTTTCAGGGTCTTCTAAATCAAGATGGGCTTCCCCTTTTGTTGAAAGGCTGGCAAATATTCTTTTGAAGTTCTCATCTATAACATCATAAGTCTTCATAAACATCTCTTTTTTCTTGCCATCGATCTCAGCCATCAGGTTAAGAACATCTTCCTTCTCAAGTTTTAATTTGTCTAATTTTTCAACCAGTGCTTTATATTCTTCAGAAACCTTTTCATAGATCTCCAGGGCCCTTAAGTTAACATTCCCAAAATCTTTTAATTCTGATTCAAATTTTTTAGCTTCATTTCTCAGCTCATCAAGAGAGAGTCCGCGTTTTAGTTTAGCATCAGCAAATTCCTCTGCCTCTTTCATAAGCCCCTCTATCTCGCTTATTATTTTAGCCTTGTCAAGACTGGAGCTGTTTAGCCTGTATTCAATGCCCTTAATCCTTTCTTCATCTCTTACAATCAATGTCTCTTTTTGCTGCATTTCAGCACTTAATCTATTCCTTAAATTAAACAACTTCTTGTAATCAGAATAGAACTGACTTGACTTGGATTCATTTTCTTTCAGGCTTGCTTTTAACTGCTGCACCTTTTCAACAATTGTCTTTGTTTCATTTGTAAAATCCTCTCTTTCTTTTTCATGGTCCTTTATAATTTTTAATGTTCTTTCCTTCTCCTGCATCAGCATATTATTTATCTGAAGATCAATATTCTTAATTCCGGAATCAACAGCCAAAACTTCTTCCTTAATTCCTTGTCTTTCCAGTTCAAGCTTTTCAAGCTCTTCATTTAGATGAATATCTTTTGTTCTCTCCCTTAGACTGTGCCTTAATTCCTTTAATTTATTAATTTCCTTGTTAACGCCAGTAATAATGTTCTCATTGTCACGAAGCCTTGAAATAATATTATTGGCCTGTTCATTAAGCTCATTCCTTCTTTGCTTAAGCTTCTCAACGTCTTCAACACCTTCAAGCTTCTCAAGTTTTATTATTTCTGCTTCAATCTCTGCTTTTTTCTGCCTGATATTATAGATAAGATCCTCAGACTCAATTTTTCTCTTATCAAGATCATCAACAACACTTCTTAGCCTTGAAACTTCCTCCTCAATTCTTCTTATTCCTTCAGAAACTTCTTTTTCCCTGAATCCTAATCCGGTTTTCCTTCTAAAGCCCCCAGTCATTGAACCAGATACTTCCATTAAGTCACCATCTAAGGTAACCATTCTTGCTCTTCCAATTCCTATCCTTCTGGCAGTTTCAACATTATCAATGATAACCGTATCGCCGAAAACATATGAGAAAACATTATTGAATCTTTTATCAAAATTTACAAGATTCACTGCGAGGTCAATTACACCTTTATTCTTAAGAAGCTCTTTTAATTCAGGCCGGTCTATCCTTGGTTTTAATTTATTCAGTGGCAGGAATGTGACAACACCAAGCCTCTGCTCCTTCAGCATACTGATGCATTTTGCAGCAAGCGCATCAGTCTCCACCACTATGCTCTTAATCCTGGGGCCACCCGCAACCTCCAAAGCACCCGAGTACTTGCTGCTCACGTTTCCTAAAGAGCTTACTGTCCCATGGACTCCGCCTTCTTTTAGGTCAAGGACTCTTTTCGTTGCAAGATCCTCACCAATAAAATCCTTGATGCTGGAATCTTTTATCCTCAGTCTTTCCAGCTCCTGATCCTTTTCCATTAGTTCCCTTCTGTACTTCGCTAACTGTGCAGAAATAGAAGAATTTTCATTTATCAGCTTACTTAAATCCAATGTATGTTTTTTGAATCCATTCCTTAAATCTTTAATATTGCTACTGCCATCCTGAGAGCTTTTTTTTATTCTTTCATCAAGATTATTAAGCTCGAACTCCAATGGCGCATTCTCCCTCTGAAGCTCCTGCCTTTTAAACTGCAGTTCCTCAAGTATTTTTTGTTTTGAATCAACCTCATTTTCTATAGTGTCAAGATTCTCAGCATCTGTTAGCTTATGTTTTTCCTTGAATTTTTGTATATCATCCAATAACTTTTTTTCATTACCAGCAAGATTACTCTGCTTTTTAAGAAGTTCATTCTTATTTTTACTTAACTCGTTTATTTTAGCATCAATTTCTTTAAGATTCTTCTCAAGACTTTCTTTCCTGTCCCTAATCTTGACAATTTCATTTTCACAAACTTCTTTCCTATTGATTAGCTTCACAATCTCAATCTTAAATTTTTCAATCTCAATCTGTAATTTTTTCTGCTCTATCTCCCCCTTTTGGTCTATTTCTTCATTTATTCTTTTAACTTCCTCTTTTTTTTCATTGATTGCATTCTTTATTTCCGAAATCCTTGAATTAACAGAACTAAGCTCGTTGTTTAACCTATTTAGTTCTGACTCAGCACTTAATTTTTTTTCCTCTTTTTCTTTAATCTGCATATGCATCATTGTTGCCTTCATACTCTTAATCTCATCTTCTACCTCACGATACTTTAACGCCTTATCACGATCTGTTTTTAACTCGCGAAGATAGGCTTCTCTTTCTGTAAGTATTATATTTGCCTCTGACAGCTTGCCCTGCACCTTTCCAAGCTCGGACATGGCTTTCTCCTTTCTTTCTTCATAAACAGAAATCCCGGATATTTCCTCTATAATCTTTCTTCTATCCTCATTTTTCATATCTGTAAAACCAATTATGTCACCCTGCAGAACGATATTATGCCCATCAGGGTCTATTCTTCCTGAATTAAGGAGCTCCAAGACCTGCTGCCTTGTTCTTGTCTCATTATTAATCCTGTATTTGCTTAATCCATTTGATCTTACCACCCTCGAAACTTTTATTTCTCTGGCATCTAAAGGGAAATGATTATTTGAATTGTCAAAATAAATCTCCACCTCTGCTTCTTTTGCCGGCTGACTTTTCTTGCCACCATTAAAAATTAAGTTGGCTGACTTTTCTGCACGCATCTCCTTTGCTGAACTTTTTCCTAAAACAAAACATAACGCATCTACGACATTGCTATTATGAACAAATAAATTATTCGCAATAAAGTTATGATTATTTTCTATCATAAGGTCATATACATAGTCCGGCTTTTCTGATAGTTCAATAGAAATAATCTTATCCCAGAAGATATCGGAATTTGATAGATTATATAGTAGAGTCATCAATTCTTCTATTCGCAAAACCCTTTCAAGAAACTTATTTTTTATTAACTGATAGAACTTTTCTAAGTTTTTAGGTCGTGCTTTAAATTGTTGGTTTGCCCATTGTTCTCTAATTATATTTTGATGTAGTCCTATATTTTTTGAAACTTCACAGCTTGAGAGATTTAAAGCATCCATATAACTTACTAAACCAGTTTGTTCATTACTAAGACCGACATAATAAG